>JAHIRR010000288.1 GCA_018818505.1 Candidatus Omnitrophota bacterium
AAGGCCCACGCATTTTCAAAAAGCGCGCTTACCAAGATCAAAGAAGTAGGCGGAAAATGCGAGGTCATTAAATAAAATGCTTAAGGCGTTAGCAAATTCACTTAAAATACCCGACTTAAGAAGAAAGCTGTTTATAACGTTTGGGCTCCTCAGTGTCTACAGGATAGGCGCTTACATACCTACGCCTGGCGTGAATGGCGCGGCGCTTGTGCAGTTCTTTGACAGTGTGACGCGTTCACAGGGCGGCACGCTCTTTGGCATCATGAATATGTTTTCAGGCGGTGCGCTCACGCGATTGACGATATTTGCGCTGGGCATCATGCCGTATATATCCGCTTCGATCATACTTCAGCTTTTGATCACTGTAGTTCCGCATCTTGAAAAATTATCAAAGGAAGGTGAGGCAGGCAGGAGAACAATAATCCAGTACACGCGTTATGGCACAGTAGTGCTGGCAATAATTCAGTCATTTTTCATAAGCCTATGGCTGGAAAACCCAGCAAGGTTCCAGGGGCTCACAATAGTTGATAACCCTGGATTGGGTTTCAGGTTTCTGACAGTAGTCACTCTTACGACAGGCACGGCCTTTATTATGTGGCTGGGCGAACAGATCCAGGAGCGCGGCATAGGAAACGGGATTTCCCTGATAATCACAGCTGGCATAATTTCAAGGCTGCCATCCGCGTTATATCAGCTCTTTGCTCTAGTTTCTCCTTTCGCTCCAGAGAAGAGGCAGATAAGCTTTTTTACGATTGCCTTGATGTCAGCTATTGGTGTAGGCGTAATTGTAGCAGTTATTTTAATCACGCAGGGCCAGCGCAAGATACCGGTCCAGTACGCAAAAAGGATCATAGGTAGAAAGGTTTATGGCGGTCAGAGCACATATATACCTTTAAAGGTGAACCAGGCAGGCGTTATACCTATAATATTTGCCCAATCCATAATATTATTTCCTGCGACAATAGCAGGTTTCATGCCAAACATGGGCCTACAGCGTATAGCGCAATCACTCGTAAGAGGACAATGGCTTTACACCGTCGTATACAGTCTTTTAATCATATTTTTCGCTTATTTTTACACTGCGATAACATTTAACCCTGCTGATGTCGCTGACAACATGAAGAAATACGGCGGATTTGTGCCAGGCGTCAGGCCAGGCCGCAAGACAGCCGAGTATTTTGATTTCATCATGACCAGGATCACTTTGCCAGGCGCGGCATTCCTGGCCTTTATAGCTGTTTTTCCTGATATGCTGGGCGCATGGTTAAAGGTGCCGTATTTAGTGGCTAGCTTCTTCGGCGGCACAGCCCTTTTGATCGTGGTCGGCGTAATGCTTGACACTATGCGACAAATAGAATCACAGCTCTTGATGAGGCATTACGAAGGTTTTATGAAAAAGGGCAGGATCAAGGGGCGCAGGTAATGAGAATTGTATTATTGGGGCCGCCAGGAGCAGGCAAGGGAACACAGGCAGTAATGCTCTTTGAAAAACTAGGATATTTGCATCTCTCAACAGGCGACATACTTAGAGAAAATGTAAAAAATGGCACTGAAGTTGGTAAAAAAGCAAAGTCCTTTATGGACAAAGGCGACCTGGTGCCTGATGACATTGTGATCGAGATGATGCTCGAGAAGATTAATAAAGATGCCTTATGCAAGGATTTTATACTGGATGGCTTTCCAAGGACTGTATATCAGGCAAAAAAGATAGATACTGAGCTTGAGAAGATAAAACTGCCCATAGACCTCGTTGTATATTTTGAGACGAGCCTAAAGACAGTCGTATTCAGACTTACAGGAAGAAGGCTTTGCCCTAAATGCGGCGCAAATTATCATATTATAAATATGCCTCCGAAAAAACAAGGTATCTGCGATAAGTGCGGACTCGAGCTTTACCAGAGAAAAGACGATAACGAAGAGACCATCAAAAAGAGGCTCGAGGTTTTTAATGATCAGACCAGAGAGCTTATTGATTACTATAAGGAAAAAGGCATACTCAAAGAGATCTCAGGCGATTTGGATGCAAAAGAAGTTTACAAAAAACTCTCTGGAATTTTAAACGAAGACACCACTTACAAAAATCATTGATTTTTGTAAGTGGTATGTCTGAGTTTATCCCGCCCTTTTGTTTAGGGCGTATCGCTAATAAATAGGCGATAGGCAATGTATATTGAGGATGTATTCAAAATGCGAAATGCACTAAACAAAAGAGCGGGATAAATTCGTACCTTGAGTTACGAAAATCAAAGATTTTCGTAACTCAAGCACTCATTTAAATGATAGAAATAAAAAATGAGGCTGAGATAGCCCTTATAAGAGAGGCATCGAGGATAGTAAGGGATGTACTGCAGGAGATAAAGGAAATTGCAAGGCCTGGCATAGCGACAGAGGAACTTGATAAAAAAGCAGAACAGATGATAGAGGCGGCCAATGCAAGGCCTGCCTTTAAAGGCTATAGAGGGTTTCCTGCCAGCATATGCACTTCAATAAATGAGCAGGTGGTCCATGGTATTCCAGGGAAAAGGAAGCTGGTCTCAGGGGATATCTTAAGCGTGGATGCAGGGGTTGAGAAAAACGGATTTTTTGGTGATGCCGCCATTACCATAGAGATCGGCGATTCAGTGCCTGATGCCGCAAAGAAGTTAATAAGAATCACAGAAGAATCGTTGTGGGTCGGCATAGAAAAGGCAGTCAAGGGCAACAGGCTCTTTGATATATCTTATGCTATTCAGAAATATGTGGAGGATCGTGGCTATTCTATAGTCAGGGATTTTGTAGGCCATGGCATAGGCAAAAAGATGCACGAAGATCCTGAGATACCTAATTTTGGTAAGCCAGGCACAGGGCCGAGATTAAAGAACGGCATGGTCATGGCAATTGAGCCAATGGTCAATGAAGGAAAATGCGAGATAGAGATACTCACAGATAGATGGACAGCAGTTACCAGAGACAAGAAATTATCAGCTCATTTTGAACACACAGTGGCTGTGACAGATAATGGGCCAATAGTGTTGACAGGAGTTTAAAAATGGCAAAAGAAGAAGCGATTGAAGTAGAAGGCACAGTGCTTGGGGCATTGCCCAACGCCATGTTTCGCGTTGAATTAGAAAATGGACATAAGGTGCTTGCCCATGTTTCTGGTAAGATGAGGATGTATTTTATAAAAATTTTGCCAGGCGATAAGGTGAAGATGGAACTCTCGCCTTATGACTTAACCAGGGGCAGGATAACATACAGGTCTAAATGACACGGAGGTTGCGTGAGGTTTCGTAATGTTTCGTTAGGTTTCGTGAGGTTGCCAAAAGATGGATTTCAAGACTCCTGTAACTTTACGAAACCTAACGCAACTTAACGAAACATTACGAAACTTCCATAGGGGTGTAGACATGAAAGTTAAACCATCAGTAAAACTAATATGCGACAAGTGTAAGATCATAAAACGCAAACGCATAATACGGGTTATTTGCATAAACCCGAAGCACAAACAGAGGCAGGGATAGGTCAGGAGATTGGGATATCAGGAGATTGGGATATCGGGATAAGGAGTAAGGCATGGCGAGGATTTCAGGCATAGATTTACCGAAAGAAAAAAGGATCGAAGTGGCGCTTACCTATATTTATGGTATAGGGCTTCATTCTTCGCAAAAGATATTAAAGGCTGCAGGCGTAAGTCCTGATATAAGGGCAAAGGATCTTAAGGAAGAAGATGTTTCCAAGATCGCTGCGATCATACAGAAGGAATATAAGGTAGAAGGCGATCTGAGAAGGGATAATTCTCAGAACATAAAACGCCTTATAGATATTGGTTCTTACAGAGGATTCAGGCACAGAAGGTCTTTGCCTGTCAGAGGACAGAGGACAAAGTCGAATGCAAGAACTAGAAAAGGTCCGAGAAAAACAGTGGGCGTGACGAGAAAAAGCAAGACTCAAGGGGCCCCAGCAGGAGAATAAAAATGGCTGAAAAAAAGAAGACGACGAAGAAAAAGATGTTGAAAAATATTACTAGCGGCATAGCGCATGTCCTAGCTACCTTTAATAACACGATCGTGACAATAGCGGATAGGAATGGCAATACTATTGTGTGGTCAAGCTGCGGCTCCGCAGGATTTAAGGGCTCAAAGAAGTCAACTCCGTTTGCTGCGCAGATCACTGCTTCAAATGCCGCAAAAAAGGCGCTCGAACGCGGACTCAAGGATGTGGAAGTCTTTGTAAAAGGCCCTGGTTCTGGCAGGGAAGCTGCTATTAGGGCAATACAGGCAGCAGGATTGCGCGTAAGCGCCATAAAGGATGTCACGCCTATTCCGCACAACGGATGCAGGCCACCCAAACGCAGGAGAGTATAACACGGAGGTTACATGAGGTTACAAGAGGTTACAAGAGGTTACAGGAGGTTGCATAAAAGTGTGGACGCTGACGCTTTTAAAGTAACTTCGTGTAACATCTTGTAACGTCCTGTAACTTCTTGTAACCTCTACGCAATAAAAAGGAGAAAGAATGGCAAGGTATACAGGTTCATCATGCAGGGTTTGTAGGCGCGAAGGAGAAAAGCTTTTTCTAAAAGGCATCAGATGCTACACAGATAAGTGCGCATTTGATAGGCGCGGCTATGCGCCAGGCCAGCATGGAAAAGGCAGGCGCTTCAAGATGTCAAACTACGGCCTGCAGTTAAGAGAAAAGCAAAAAGTAAAAAAGATTTACGGCGTACTGGAGAGACAGTTCAGAAAGTATTTTAAGATAGCAGCGCGTTCAAAAGGTGTAACAGGTGAAAGGTTATTGCAGTTACTGGAGAGGCGCCTCGATAATGTAATATTTCGTTCGTGCTTTGCTGTGTCAAGGGCTCACGCAAGACAAATGGTAATGCATGGATTGGTCCGCGTCAATAATAGAAAAGTGAATATTCCTTCGTATTTTATTAAGGCAGGCGATATCATACAGCTAAAGACAAAGGATAAGATCGTCAAGAACACAAAGGAAACGCTTGAGAAGGTAAAAGATAGAGGCGTGCCTGATTGGCTAAAGCAGGACGCGCAGGCTTTTAGGGTAGATGTCACACGCCTTCCTGGCAGAAGTGACGTTGGAATGGACATAAAAGAGCAATTAATAGTCGAGTTGTATTCGAAATAAGGAGGAATAGATGGGTATAAGCTGGAAGACTTTTGAAATGCCTAAGAAGTTAACGCAGGATGAAAAGAGTTATACGCAGTCTTACGGGAAGTTTGCAGCTGAGCCATTCGAGCGCGGATTTGGAGCGACAATAGGCAATTCTCTAAGACGCATCCTGATATCTTCTATTGAAGGAGCTGCTGTTACGTCTGTGAAGATAGACGGTGTGCTGCATGAATTTTCTACAATACCGGGAGTCCAGGAAGATGTGCCGCAGATCATATTGAACATAAAGCAGCTGGTCCTGAGGTCACATTCCAGGACGCCGAAGGTGCTGCGTCTAAAGGCCTCAAAGAAAGGCGAGGTCACAGCAGAAAAGATCACAACAGATGATACTGTTGAGATAGTAAACCCTGATCTCCACATAGCCACGCTTACAAAGAACACATCCTTTAATATGGAACTGGAGATAGGAAAGGGCCGCGGTTATATGCCTTCTGAGAGGAACAAGAAAGAGGGTCAGGCTATAGGTGTGATACCGATTGATTCTGTGTTTGCGCCTGTTAGGCGGGTAGATTTTCATGTTGAGAATTCCAGGGTCGGACAGATCACGGATTATGATAAGCTGATACTGGAGATATGGACTAATGGCAGTGTGGATCCTAAAGAGGCGCTTCTTTACTCTTCCCATATATTGCAGCGGCATCTCGATGTATTTTCTAAGCTTGGAGAGGTCGAGGTCGAAGAGGACAAGGCAGTGGAGAGTAAGGAGGATCAGGAATTATTAAAGAAAATAAAGCTGCCTGTTTCAGAGATGGAGCTTTCCGTAAGAAGCGGTAACTGCCTGAGAGAGGCTCGCATAAAGACTATAGGCGAATTGGTAAAGAAAACAGAGCAGGATATGCTGCAGTATAGGAATTTTGGAAAAAAATCTCTCACTGAGATAAAAGAGATATTAAAAACTATGGGGCTGGGGTTTGGCATGGATGTTCCTAAAGAGGAGAAGAAGGGCAAATAGAGATTAACGGAGGTTGCGTAAGGTTTCGTGAAGTTTCGTAATGTTTCGTGAAGTTGCAAAAGCTAATGCAACCTTACGCAACCTAACGAAACCTAACGCAACTTTACGAAACTTCCACGTATCATAGAAAGGCTAATAATGAGACATCGCAGGCATACTGTAAGATTAGGCAGGCAGCGCAGTCATTATAAGGCAACAATGCGTCATTTGGTGACAGGCCTTATTATAAATAAAAGCATAAAGACCACCAAGGTCAAGGCAAAGGAGACCTCCAGGCTTGCCGAGAAACTCATTACTACTGCTAAAAAAAATACTGTGGCCAGTCGGAGAAATGCCTATGCCATTTTGTGCGACAGAGACCTGGTTTCGATATTATTCGATCAGATCGCGCCTTTATTTAAGGAACGTAATGGTGGATATACCAGGGTTTTGTTGACTGGTAAGAGGGCAGGGGATAACGCCCAAATGGCCATACTGGAATTTGTTGAGAAGCCAAAGGTAGAAGAGCCTAAGAAAGAGGACAAGAAAAAGAAAAAGGCCGCGGCGATACCTAAGCCAGAGGCAAAATCAAAGCCTGTTAAAAAAGAAGAACCAGTAAAAAAGGAAGAGCCCAAGAAGATAGTCAAGCCTAAGCCCACACCAGCGCCTGCACCAGTACCAGTGCCTATAAAAGAGCCTGAGAAACCAAAAGAGGAGAAGCCAAAGCCCGGATTTTTTAAAAGAATATTTGGCCAGAAAAAGGAAAAGTGAGGCCGAACCTCGAACATCTTGGATGTTCGAGGTTGGATGTTCGAGGTTCGGCCTCGAACAAGAGATGAGAGATGCAGCTTTCTGCCCGCGTAAAAAATG
>JAHIRR010000022.1 GCA_018818505.1 Candidatus Omnitrophota bacterium
AAGACGTGTTTCTTGTGCCTGGCCATATATGGACACCATGGTTTAGTTTATTCGGCTCAAAATCCGGATTTGATTCAATAGAGGAGTGCTTTGAAGAGTATACCAAAGACATCTATGCGCTTGAGACTGGTTTATCGTCGGATCCTGGGATGAACTGGAGATGGAGTAAGCTCGACAGATTTAATCTGATTTCAAATTCTGATTCGCACAGTCCTCGAAAGATCGGAAGGGAGGCAAATGTCTTTGATGTAGAGATGTCCTATAAATCTGTAATAGATGCATTAAAGGTAAAGGATAATAAGAAGTTTTTGCACACAGTGGAGTTTTTTCCTGAAGAAGGCAAGTATCACTACGATGGTCATAGGAATTGCAAAGTAAGATTTAATCCTTCTGAAACGAAAAAGAACAAGAGTGTTTGTCCTGCGTGCGGGAAGCCTTTGACAGTAGGTGTGATGAATCGGGTGGACGCGCTTGCAGATAGGCCAGAAGGCTTTGTGCCTGAGGGGAGCGTTCCATATAAGAGAATGATACCACTTTCTGAGATTATTGCAGATGTGCTGGGTGTGGGCGATGGCTCAAAGGCTGTCGAAAAAGAATATAGTGCAATAATCCCAAGGGTTGGCACAGAATTCGAAGTACTTACAGAGGTAAGAGAAAATGAACTCTTGACCAAGCTCCCGCAGAAAATAGCAAAGGCGATTATAAATGTAAGAAACGGCAATGTAAATATCCTTCCGGGTTTTGACGGAGAATATGGTAAAATAGAGATACTGAAAAAAGAAGACACTGCTGAGAAGCAGATGGATCTATTCTGAGATGAAAGACATAAAGGCTAAAATTTTATCGAATAAGAAGATAGGCAATGGCTATTATAAGCTGATGCTTGATGCACCTTATATTGCGCAGGCTGCAAAGCCAGGTCAGTTTGTGCAGGTGCGTTGCAGCGATGGCCTGGATCCATTATTGCGCCGCCCTTTTAGCATACATCGGGTCACGGGCCAACGGCCAACGGGCAACGGGCCAACGAGAATAGAGATTTTGTATGAGGTAATAGGCAAAGGTACAGAGATTTTATCAAAAAAGCGAAAGGGTAAGTTTTTAGATGTTTTAGGCCCATTAGGAAATGGTTTCACATTACCACGAAAACCGAAAACCGAAAACCGAGCAACAATAATTACAGGAGGCATTGGCGTTGCACCTATGGTATTTTTGGCAGAACGATTAGCAAAAAAACCAACCGTTTTAATAGGCGCAAGGACAAAGGATTTAATATTATGCGAAAAGGATTTTAAAGACATGGGCGCAGAAGTTCACATTGCTACTGATGACGGAAGCCAAGGGCATAAGGGGTTTGTGCCGGAGTTATTAGGGACAAGGGACAAGGGACAAGGGACAAGGGTTTATGCTTGCGGACCTAATGCAATGCTTAAATCAGTCACTGATATTTGCAAGAAACGTAAGTTAGAATGTGAAGTTTCATTAGAAGAGACAATGGCATGCGGCATTGGTGCATGTCTGGGCTGTGCAGTCAAAATGAAAGACGGAACCTCCAAACTCGCCTGCAAAGACGGCCCAGTCTTCAATGCAAATAACTTTGACCTTGCCGAGGCTGGACCTCGGCTTTTTAAAAAAGCCGAGGTCCAGCCTCGGCAGAGATGATATGGAAATAAAAATAGGGAAACTTAAACTGAAGAATCCGGTGATGGCAGCCTCAGGTACCTTTGGGTATGCAAAGGAGTTTGAAGACCTGGTGGATCTGAAAAAGCTTGGCGCGATTGTTACCAAGACTATTACGCTTAAGCCGAAAAAGGGTAATCCCATGCCAAGGGTCTGCGAGACTGCATCAGGCATGTTAAATGCTATTGGCCTGCAGAACGAAGGCATAGATAATTTTATAGACGAGAAATTGCCCTATTTGGCAAAGCTCGGCGTGCCGATTATTGTAAGTATATCAGGAGATTTTGTGAAGTTGGCAAAGAGACTTGATAAGGAAAAAGAAGTAGGCGGTATAGAGCTTAACATATCATGTCCGAATGTTAAGGAACAAGGGACAAGGAACAAGGGACAAGGGTTAATAGCGCAATGCCCTAAAGCAACTTATGATTTTGTAAAAGAAGTCAGAAAAACCACAGACAAGACCTTGATTACAAAGCTTTCGCCTAATGTTACTGATATAGTAGAGATCGCCAAGGCAGCGTGTAAAGGTGGTACAGATGCCGTGAGTTTAGTGAACACGTTCCTTGCAATGGCAATAGATATTGAAACAGGAAAACCAAAGCTTGGCAATGTTACAGGTGGCTTGAGCGGGCCAGCTATAAAGCCCATTGCCTTACGAATGGTCTGGGAAGTCGCGAAAAGTATCAATAAGCCGGTCATAGGTATGGGCGGCATTGTGACTACAGAGGATGCAATAGAATTTCTCCTGGCAGGCGCAAAGGCAGTTCAGATAGGCACAGCAAATTTTATAGATCCAGCCGCGTGCGAGAAAATCATAAAGGGGATTGAAACGTGGAAAAAGAAAAAATCATAATAGCGCTGGATGTCAGTACAATTAAAGAACTGGAACGGCTTCTTGATATTCTCAGTCCTCACATAAGGATCTTCAAGGTTGGCATGGAGCTATTTTATTCCTGTGGACCAAAGGTGATAGATGTTATAAAGAAATACGATAAAGAAATATTCCTCGACCTGAAATTCCATGACATACCGAATACGGTCAAGAATTCTGCAAGGGTTGCCACGCGCTTAGGCGTATTCATGTTCAATGTCCACGCATCAGGTGGAAGCGAGATGATGAAGGCAGCGGTAGAGGGCGCAGAGGAGGAGAGTGAAAAATTAGGCATAGACCGACCAAGGATCTTAGGTGTAACTGTTCTTACGAGTATAGCCGATGCCACAGAGGCGCAGGTCTTGAGTTTAGCTAAATCAGCCAAGGCATCCAGCCTTGACGGTGTCGTAGCGTCTCCTCAGGAAACAGCCAAGATCAGGAAGGAATCGGGACAGGATTTTCTAATAGTTACTCCAGGCATAAGACCTGAAGGAAGTGAAAAACAAGACCAAAAAAGAACAGCCACCCCGAAACAAGCCTTCTCATCCGGCGCAGACTACATAGTAATCGGTCGGCCAATCACAAAGGCAAAAGACCCGGCTAAGGCATTGCAGGATATTGTTAGAAGTTATGAGCAGGGTAGCGGTTGATGTTTTTTATAAGAGGAGTTTAAGCTTTTTTGTATAATTTATTACCTGAGCAGCGACTCCTGATTTTAACTTACCTTTTGGCTTTTTTTGCCCCCAGACAATATAAATGTGGTCTTCTTCAGAGTCAGAATCGTCATCTTTCTCCACAGCCCCAATATAATAACCAGCATCATCAAAACCCAAATCTTCTTTTAGAAGACTTACATAATCTTTAGGTTGCATTAGGCATTCATTCCTTTTAGCATGATCTTCTTCATCCATAATTCGATAACAAATAGCGATATACCCGCTTTTTTCTAATAATTTTAGCGTTTCTGATAATATATATTTTCTATCATCATATGGATAGAATATGAGCACATTGTTCAATGTGATTATAGAGAATTTTTCATTCTTGAACAACTCTCCTATGTCAAACATGTCACCTTTTATTAGACGTATATCTGCGTCGCTGTTCAATTTTTCAAGACCGTTCTTAGCTAGTTTAAGCATTTCATCTGAGATATCTAGGCCAACTATGGTTTTTATGCCTTGTTGTACAGCTAAATTAGCTGTTATCCCTTCGCCTATTCCTAGCATCAGAACCTTACTCTTTTTATTTATGCTATCTGTGGGAATTGCTGTTCCAAAAATAGACTTGAGGGCTTTCTTCATGCCAGGCTTTCTGGAAACACTAGATCTTTCGCTTCCAGCATACTCATCGTAATCTTTTCGAATTTCCGATACAAGATTTTTGCGCTTTTCTTTTGGTGCATCTTTCCATGCTTTAACCCCACCTGTTTTATTAACAACTCCGTGTATTGTATCAAATGCGTGCACTTCGTCTAATTTACTATGCACTCTATTAAAAGCCTGAGTATCATAATCTTCTCCTTTCAAATATTGCATTAAAAGCTCTAATTCTTTAGCGGAAAGTACAGACAATATTGTCTTTTTTTGTAAGTCATAATAAAATTGAGGGTCTATTCGCAAAAGGGCCTCTCTTGCTGCTGCTCTGCATTCGGGGTGTTCTGTTTGTAGTAACCGACCCAATGGATATTTAGACCTTGGATCTCCTATTTTTGCTAAGGCCTTTACGATATTAATGGTTAAAAGAGTTAGCTCGCCTGCATTAGATAGACTTAAAAGGTCAATGAGCGGATCTACGGCATTTTTTTCTTGCAAAATAGCCAGGGCATAAGCAGCATGACTTGGAGTTTCTTGATCAAATTCATCAATTGAATAATCTTCATGATACTTTCTAATAACTAATCTATCAATTAACTCTTTGGTTGGTATAAGAGCCCTGATCTTTTTTCTAATATTTTCCCTATCTACTTCTTTATTTAATATATTTTCTATTTTCTCTACCAGATCTAGGTCCCGCATAATTGGGTTGATCTTATAGATCAGTCTCCTTTCTATAATCACTCCTGTGCTTACCAGAAAGTTTAAAACTTGCTGAATGGTTTGTTCAGGCAGGTCTGTAGCTTTATTAATTTCTTTTACAGTTAGCCACTTGTCAACGGATAGTAATTTAAAAACTTGTTTTGTTTTTATGGCATCATCAGCTTGTTGCAGGCGCAGAGACAAATCTTTCGATCCTATTAGGGTACGCAAGGTCTTTCCTGGATAAGGAGATGCGTAGAGCATGCTAGTAAATAAAAACACTGCACTTACTACCAGTGCTATAACCTTTGCATTGTAATGTTTTCCAATCTCTCCCATAATCCAGACAGAAAAAGGCGTCTTTATTAAGGGACGCCAATAGTTATATTGCTTATATCTATATTAAGTATACACCAAAAGGAGCATTATTTCAATTGTTTTTTTGCCCCTCCTATGTTATGATTATTTCAATGAAAAAAGAGGAGATTCTTGAGATTTTCGAAGAAACTCGTGCGCTTTTGAAGGGGCATTTCGGGCTTTCCAGTGGTCTGCATAGCGGGGATTATTTGCAGTGTGCGCTTGTGTTACAGCATCCTGAATATGCAGGGAAGTTATGCAGTCAGTTAGCAGAGTATTTTAAGAAAGATAAGCCCACATGCGTAGTAGCGCCTGCCTTAGGAGGGGTAGTCGTATCATATGAAGTAGCTCGTTCGCCTGGCGTGCGTTCACTCTTTACAGAACGTAAAGACGGTAAGATGGTTCTCCGAAGAGGTTTTGAGATAAGGCCTGAAGATAGAGTCTTGGTAGTGGAAGATGTTATCACCACTGGCCTTTCCACAAAAGAGGTTTTAGAGGTTGTAAAGTCATTCAGTGCCACTATAATAGGCGTAGGAAGTATTATAGATAGAAGTGGAAAGAAAATCGATTTTGGTGTAAAATCAATTAGTCTATTGAAATTAGATCTACCCACATTTCCCCCCGAAAAGTGCCCTTTGTGCAAAAAGGGCATAGAAATCACAAAACCAGGCAGTCGTTAAGGAGAGTCGTCATGTCTGAAAAACTGAAAGAGCTTCTTGAAAAGATCAATCAGGAAGGCGTGCAGCAGGCAGGTGAAAGTGCCAAGGCAATAGAGCTGCAGGCAAAGAAGGATGCTGAGAAAATCATAGCTGATGCAAAGAACAAGGCACAGTCTATAGTCGGGGACGCTAAAGATACTGCTGAGAAAACAAGAAAGACAGGCGAGATCGCTCTTAAGCAGGCATCCAGGGATCTGATACTTTCTTTAAAAGACGAGATCAAAAGGATCTTTGGTAAAATTGTAGCTTCAGAGACTGCTAAGGCTGTGTCTAGCGAGGATATTGTAGATTTATTAGGAGAGCTGATAGAAAATTACATTAAAAAAGGCGGAGCCAGTTCTGATGTAACAGTTTTAGTGAAAAAGGAAGACCTTGAAAAGTTTAAGAAGACGATGCTGTCAAAATTAAAGGAAAAGGTTAAAGAGGGGATAGAGTTTAAGACTTCACCTAATATCAATGCTGGATTTTCCATAAGTTTTGACAAGGGAAAATCATTCTTTGACTTTACAGATGAAGCGCTTACTGAGGCCTTGTACGCATATCTTAATCCAGAACTTACGAAGTTACTCAAATGAGAGAATACTATTACATAGTTTCCAGCCTTCCAATGCTCGAGTTCGGAGAAAAACCAACCATATCCTATGAAGATTTTCTAAACTCATGCAGGACTCAGCTTAGTCCATGCGACATGGAAATAATAGAAAAAGCTGACGAATGGAAGGAATGGGGCAGGTTTAGCATAGCCCTAAGGAATGAAATAGCAGTATTCAGAGCCGCTAAAAAATCAAAAGACCCTGCCAAATATATTCATGGTGACGATAATCGAGATCCGCTTTTGATTCCTTCGGCGCATTGGGCTGTGAATCTGGATTCACCTCTTGAGGCAGAGCGATTCCTAGACCAGCTCAGATGGGAAAAATTAGAAGAATTATCAAAATGCCATTATTTTGATATAGATTTTTTAGTTACATACGCATTGAAGCTGCAGATTTTAGAACGCTGGCAAACAATAAATTCACAAGACGGCATGCAGGTTTTAGAAAGTTTGGCAAAAGAGACCTCTTCCACCGCGTAGGTGGAATTTAAATTCCACCTACGCGGTGGAAGAGGGTAAAAGTATGAGTGATAAAAGAGAAGGAAAAATTGTAGGCATAAATGGAAATATGGTCATCGTGGAGTTTGATGACTATGTGGTGCAGAATGAAGTTGCCTATATTTTGCATGGTCAGGAGCGACTAAAGGCAGAGGTTATACGTGTTAGGGGTAATCGCGCAGAGCTACAGGTCTACGAAGATACAAAGGGCCTTAAAGTCGGAGAAAAGGTTGAGTTTACAGAAGAGCTTCTTTCAGTTGAGTTAGGGCCAGGGCTTTTGGGCCAGATATTTGATGGACTTCAGAATCCATTGCCGCAGCTCGCTGAAAAATGCGGATTTTTCTTAAAGCGAGGCGTGTATCTTGAGGCACTGCCTGATGAGGCAAAATGGGAATTCACGCCTTTTTCAAAAAAGGGTGATAAATTACGCTCGGGCGGAAAACTTGGTTTTGTAAAAGAAGGGATATTTAAGCATTGGATCATGGTTCCATTTGGCCTGCAGGGTGAGCTGGTGCTGGAGACTATTGTATCTAAGGGTAAATATGATTTAAAACATATTATTGCAAAGCTCAAGGACGAGCAGGGTAAATTCCATGATGCTACGATGCAGCAGATCTGGCCCATAAAGATCCCGATAACTGCATATAATGAAAAGTTAAAACCTGAAAAGCCCATTGTGACAAAGATAAGAATTATGGATACACTGATGCCTGTTGCATTAGGCGGTACATATTGTGTGCCAGGGCCATTTGGTTCTGGCAAAACAGTTCTGCAGCAGCTAATAAGTAAGCACGCAGAAATAGATATTGTGGTCGTAGCCGCGTGCGGTGAAAGGGCAGGAGAGGTCGTTGAAACGCTCAGGACATTTCCTGAATTAATAGATCCCAAGACAAATAAACATTTGATGGAGCGCACAGTTATTATCTGCAACACCAGTTCAATGCCTGTTGCTGCAAGAGAATCAAGTGTGTATACAGCTGTTACAATAGCTGAGTATTATCGTCAGATGGGCCTGAATGTATTACTCCTGGCTGATTCTACATCGCGCTGGGCACAGGCAATGCGCGAGATGTCAGGCCGGTTGGAAGAGATCCCAGGAGAAGAGGCATTCCCTGCGTATCTTGAGACAAGGATCGCTTCGTTTTATGAAAGGGCAGGACTTATGAAGCTTCGAGATGGCAGCACTGGTTCAGTAACAATAGGCGGCACAGTGAGTCCTGCTGGCGGAAATTTCGAAGAGCCTGTGACACAGGCTACTCTTAAGGTAGTGGGCGCATTCCATGGCCTTTCAAGAGACCGCTCAAACGCAAGAAAATATCCCGCGATAGATCCTCTGGAGAGCTGGAGCAAGTACAAGAGTTTTATCGACGAGAAAAAAATACAAAAAGCACAAGAGGTCCTTCGAAAAGGCAATGAAGTAAACCAGATGATGAAGGTGGTGGGCGAAGAAGGCACGTCCCTGGAGGATTTTATCATATATCTAAAGGCAGAGTTTTTAGATTCAGTGTATCTGCAGCAGAATGCATTTGATGAAGTAGATGCGGCTACTATAGCGGAAAGACAGATGCATGTATTTCACGTGATCTATGAGATTCTGGAGAAAAAATTTGATTTTAAGGACAAAGATTCTGGCAGGAAGTTTTTTCAAACCTTAAGACAAAAATTCATCGAGTGGAATTCCATTGAGTGGAAGACAGATGATTTTTTTGCGAAGGAAAAGGATATAAAGGCAAAGGCCTTTAAATAGAACCCCATTCCAAATTCTGAGTGATACTCAGATTAGTTTTGTAGCTACTTGTGTACAATTCAAAGGGGTTATTTGATGATATTTAAGAATTTGGAACGGGGTTTAATTCGCACCTTCAAAGAAGCTAAACATGGGAGATTGGTTTGCGAAAATCGTAGATTTTCGCAAACCAAGTGCTCATCAAATGCAGAAAATATATAACCGCATAATCCAGATCGCTGGGAATGTCGTGACGGTCGAGGCAAAGGATATCGGCTACAAGGACCTTGCAGAGATCTCTTCAAGGGCAGGCAAGTCTCTTGCCCAGGTCATAAGGATAGATGGCGAGCGTGTACATCTGCAGGTCTTTGCTGGAAGTCAGGGTGTTTCAACGGGCGATAAAGTAAGATTCTTGGGCCATCCAATGAGGGTATCCTTTGGCGAAAATCTTTTGGGCCGGATTTTTAACGGCGCGGGCCTACCTAGAGACAATGGCCCGCGGCTCGAAGGAGATATGATAGAGATAGGAGGCCCGCCTGTAAATCCTGCTAAGAGAATTATACCCAATAAGATGGTTCGAACAGGCATCCCAATGATAGATGTTTTTAATTCCCTAGTTGAATCACAGAAACTTCCGATCTTTTCAGTACCCGGTGAGCCATACAATGAGGTCCTTGCGCGCATTGCAATGCAGGCAGAGGTGGATCTTATAATCCTCGGAGGCATGGGCCTTAAATACGACGACTATCTTTTTTTCCGAGATGCCTTAGATAAGCACGGTTCACTTTCGCGCTCGATTTTTTTTGTGCACACTGCCAGCGATCCTACTGTTGAATGTCTGCTGGTCCCTGACATAAGTTTAGCTGTTGCAGAAGAATTTGCACTTAAAGGAAAACGCGTGCTAGTGCTTTTAACAGATATGACGAATTTTGCTGATGCATTGAAAGAGATCTCCATTACAATGGAGCAGATACCTTCTAATAGAGGCTATCCAGGCGATCTATACAGCCAGCTCGCCAGCCGCTATGAAAAGGCAGTGGATTTTGACACAGCAGGCTCTATCACGATCCTGGCAGCTACTACAATGCCAGGTGATGACGTTACTCATCCAGTGCCTGACAATACTGGCTACATAACAGAAGGCCAGTTCTATTTAAGGCATAAGTCTATTGAGCCATTCGGCTCCCTCAGCCGCCTAAAACAGCAGGTGAATGGCAAGACAAGGAAAGACCACCGCACTGTAATGGACAGGATGATCCAGATGTTCGCAGATTATCGCTCTACTCTGGAAAAGCAGTCAATGGGTTTTCAGATGAGCGATTGGGATAAGAAGCTTTTACAATACGGAAAAAGTTTTGAGCAGAGGATGATGGATCTTTCCGTGAATATCCCGCTTGAAAAAGCTCTGGATCTGGGCTGGGAGATCATGGCTGAGAATTTCGAGCCATTCGAGACAGGCATAAAGACAGAATTAATAGACGAATTCTGGCCGAAAAAATAAAGCATATGTCATTGCGAGGCCCGAAGGGCCGAAGCAATCTCAAAAGAGAGATTGCTTCGCTTCGCTCGCAATGACAGGCAGAGAAGCTCAAAAATGTCAAAGGTTCGATTTACAAAAGGCGAACTAAAGAGGCAGCGAGATGCGCTGAGGCAGTTCGAGCATTTCCTGCCTTTTTTACAATTAAAAAAGCAGCAGCTCCAATTAGAGATACAGCGCGCACATGAACAGTTGAAATTAAAGGTCAAGGAGATAGATGATCTTGAGACTGAGATCAATGAATGGGCAGGTCTCTTAAACGAAGGCTCTGAACATATTGCCAAATGGATAAGAGAAGGCAATGTAGCTACTGTTGCGGCAAACATTGCCGGAGTGGATATCCCGGTTTTTGAACGCGTGGACTTTGAGGAGCCAGAGTATGATCTATTCCTGACGCCCTTGTGGATCGACATCGCTATTGATAAGATACGGATGCTTGTAATATTTTTAGAGGAAGAAAAGATAATAAAACAGCAGCTGCGGATCATGGAGCATGAATTAAGGATAGCCACGCAGCGCGTTAATCTATTTGAAAAAATAAAAATACCCGAGTGCAAAGAAAATACCCGCCTCATAAGGATATATCTTGGCGACCAGCAGACAAATGCAGTGGGCCGTTCAAAAATAGCAAAGAAGAAGATCGAAGAGATGGTAGAGGCCTGGACAACTTCGTAAGTTACCCAAATGGGTAACTTACGAAGTTGTCCAGGGTTAAGATATGATAGTGCTAATGAAAAAACTCAGCATAATAGTGCAGTCAAAGGACATCGGCCTGACGCTTAAGGCCCTGGCGCAGTCAGGTGTTGTGCACGTCGAGCACCAAAAGCCTCCAGAAAATGAAAACATAACGCTTCTCGAAGAAAAATACCACTCTCTTTCCAGGGCCATAGATGTATTACCTGATCCAACTGGATCCATAAAAACGCATAATCGACCAGACAAACTAATACAGGAGATATTGAATCTCGTAGATAAAAAAGAGGTCCTTGCAGAGGGAATAAAGAACATAAAGAAGGATATAGAAAAATGGAAAGACTGGAATGATTTTGACCCAGAGCTTATTTACGAACTTGAAGCAAAGGGCATATGGGTCAGGCTTTGTAAGCTCACAAAGAAAGAGTTACGCAGTGTACCAGAAGGCGTAATAATAAAAGAGCTTTTTAATAAAAGCAGTATCTTTTATTGCGCGGCTATATCAAGAGAAGAGATAACATTACCTTTCGAGGTCATGCAATTACCTGAGCAAGGTCTGGGAGAGATGCTGTCGAGTCTAAAAAGAGAAGAGGAGAGGTTGAGCGAGATAGAAAAGAGCTTGGTGAATCTTTCAAGATATAAAAATACATTCTTTTCATACGAGAAAAA
>JAHIRR010000289.1 GCA_018818505.1 Candidatus Omnitrophota bacterium
AACATGGGTTTGGTTATTTGAATTTGGTTATTGGTCATTGTTTGGTTATTGTTTCTTGTATCTTGGTTATTTCGTGTTTATGTCTTGTTTGAAGTATTTCTCCATCGTCTTCATGGAACAGTAGTTACTGCACATTGTACACACGTCTTTATTCTTTGGGATAGATGTCTTTCTGTAGCGGGCCGACTTTACAGGATCTATGGATTTTCTTATCTGGGCCTTCCAGTTTCTTGTTGAGCGATGTGTGGACATTTCCCTGTCCCAGTTTAATGCGCCTGGCACCCTCTTTGCTATATCAGCCGCGTGCGCGGCGATCCTCGACGCTATGACCCCGTCTTTTATGTCTTTTTCATCAGGTATCCTCAAATGTTCTGATGGCGTGACATAACAGAGAAAATCCGCGCCGTAAAACGCGGCAAGCGCGCCTCCGATAGCGCCGACTATATGGTCATAGCCTGGCGCAACATCTGTTACGAGCGGCCCCAGCACGTAAAATGGCGCATTATTGCACAACTTCTTCTCCATGACTACATTTGACTCTATCTGATCTATTGGCACATGGCCGGGGCCTTCGATGATCACCTGGACATTGCTTTGTCTGGCCTTTTCTGCGAGTTCGCCAAGTATGATAAGCTCCTGTATCTGCGGCCTGTCAGTCGCGTCTACTATCGTCCCTGGCCTCATGCCATCGCCAAGACTCAGCGTTATGTCGTATTTCTTTGCTATTCTGATTATGTCGTCAAAATATTCGTAAAGAGGGTTTTCTTTTTTATTTAGCATCATCCATTCTACCAGGATAGAGCCGCCTCGCGACACAACGCTGATCAGCCTTTTCTGTTTCTTTAGGCGCTTTACCGTGTCCTGCGTTACGCCGCAATGTACTGTAAAAAAATCCACTCCATCAGCTGCCTGTTCCTCAAAGGTCTCTATGATGTCCTGCTTTGACATGCGCGAGACAGAGCCTCTTTTTTTATGCGCCTTTATAGCTGCCTCGTA
This sequence comes from Candidatus Omnitrophota bacterium, assembly GCA_018818505.1. The sequence goes on from JAHIRR010000289.1 coordinate 997, forward strand.
TATAGGGACAGTGCCTACTGGTACGCCTGAGGCCTTCAGGATCTCTCTTCGGATCTTTCCTAAGTTTCCACCTGTACTCAAGTCCATGACTGCGTCTGCGCCATACTCTATTGCAATACGCACTTTTTTCAATTCTCTCTTTATGTCTGCTTTGTCTTGCGAGGTGCCAAGGTTTGCGTTTATCTTTGTACGCAGGCCTTCGCCAACAGCGCATGGGGCTATCTTTCTCTTTGAATTTTTAATAAGGACAATACGGCCCTGCCTGATGCGTTTTTTCAATTCATCAAGGCCCATGCCCTCGTTTTTAGAGACGTGTCTCATTCCCGGGGATATTCTATTAAGTTTAGCTGATTCTAATTGAGTCATTGGATCTTTTCTGTAAGAGTTCAGCTCTCAAAAGGCTTTTAACCACAGAGAACACAGAGATTTTTTATAGTTGTTAAGTTTGCTCTGTGTCCTCTTTTTGTTTTTTTACCTTTTATGTTTAACATTAGGTTATTCCTAAACCAATATTCGATTCTTAGATCTTAGGTTACTACATTTATTATTAGAGTACACAGAGAAAAAATTATAGAAATCTCTGTGTACTCTGTGGTTTATTTTTTCACTGCTCTCTTCTCAATATTGTAGGCGTCAAACCTTAGTTTTCTATATTTACGGCTCACGTCCTGGTCCAGGATCTTGCAACACTCTTCCATGACCCTGAGAGACTCTTTCACGCGCTGAATATTAGCCATGAATATATCCTGGATGTTCGTCCCTTTTTGCTTTTCAAAATCCACGAATTTCATTGGGTCATTCTTTGTGTCCCTTGCCTTAACGAGTTGCCTGAGCGCTAATCTCTTTGAAGAAAGCAGCGCCTTTGTAACGGAGTGACGCATGGCCTTCAAGGATCTCGAGATCTTCTTATCGATCACTGCGAATCTCGCTATATCCTCGCACACCCTTAAGCCTTCCCGTGTCCTGTTTAGATTGGCGTCGATGATCTTTAAAAGCTCTTGATTCATAATTCTTAAAACAAACCACAGAGGACACAGAGATTTTTTATAATTTTCTCTGTGGACTCAAAAAACTAGTAATTAAAACAAAAAAATTTTTTAAAACCCAAAATTAGTATTTTGGTATAAAAGATTTTACTTAAAAAGAGAACCCAGAGTTTTAATCTATTAAAATTCAAAAATTACTCTGTGTTCTCTGTGATTTAATTAGGAGGAGCTGATGACAAAGAAACTACAGTGGAGGATTTTAACAACTCTGGGCGTTATAATCTTTGCCTTGCTGGGCATGCTGCCATTAAAGGAAAAGATAAACCTGGGGCTTGATCTACAGGGCGGCATGCATCTTGTGCTAAAGGTAGATACTGAAAAGGTGCCTCTAGAGGCGCGGGAAGATGCGCCTAACAGGGCGCTGGAGGTAATCCGCAACCGAATCGATCAGTTTGGCGTGCGCGAGCCCTTGATCCAGCGCCAGGGAAAAAACTCAATAGTAGTACAGCTCCCAGGCATTACTGATAGAGACAGGGCCTTAGAGCTCATAGGAAAGACCGCTCTCTTAGAATTTAAACTTGTCCAGAGCAATGAGGAATTGAATAAAAGGGCAAGCGATGGAGATATCCCCGATGGATATGACTTAAAGGCCGTTGAGAAAGAGAAGCTTCTTTTACACAGAGAAACAGTATTGACAGGGGACACGCTTGTAAACGCAGAGGTAAAGTTTGACCAATCCAGATTTAACGAGCCTTACATAGCGATCGAGTTCAATTCAAAAGGCGCGGCTTTATTTTCTGAAATAACAGGCCAGAATGTTGGCGAGCGCCTGGCAATCGTCCTGGATGGCAAGGTGCATTCTGCGCCGCGCATAAACGAGAGGATACCATCGGGCAGGGCCAGCATAACCGGCAGGTTCAGCATTGAAGAGGCAGGCGATCTGGCAATTGTACTGCGAGCTGGTGCTTTGCCCGCACCGATCTATATCGAAGAAGAGCGCACAGTCGGCCCTCTTTTAGGAAGAGACTCCATAGAAAGTGGTATAAGGGCATCTTTGATAGGCGTAATGCTGGTCCTGGGTTTTATGCTTTTGTATTATCTTTTTGCCGGGATCATTGCCAGCATTGCAATGCTCTTAAATTTTGTAATAGTGTTAGGCGTACTGGGCTGGCTTCACACAACATTAACGCTTCCAGGCATCGCTGGCATGATACTTGTCATAGGCATGGCAGTTGACGCGAATGTCTTGATATATGAGCGCATCCGCGAAGAGCTCGCAATAGGTAAGCATATCCGAAGCGCTGTTGCGGCTGGCTACAACAAGGCATTTATCACTATATTGGATTCTAATATCACGACATTGATCGCTGCCGCGCTTTTATTTAAATTCGGCACAGGCCCGATAAGGGGTTTTGGCGTTACACTTTCAATAGGTATCCTGGCCAGCATGTTCACGGCCATATTTGTAACGCGTATTATCTTTGATCTTGTCACCACAAATAAAAAATTCGAGCGTCTTCCAATGCTGCAGTTTTTCAAAGAGACAAAGATAGATTTTATTGGGAAACGATGGATTGCCTATACTCTTTCAACAATTGTCCTTATAGCGGGCTTGAGCGTTTTCTTTTCAAGGGGTGAAGGCTCATACGGCATTGATTTTACAGGCGGACAGCTCCAGGAATATTCTTTTGCCAGGGATGTGAAGGTGGAAGAAGTAAGAAGCTCGCTAGTGGATATTGGCATAAAAGACGCGACGATTCAGCACGTCGAGGGCAAGAACCAGGTCTTGATAAAGACAGCTGATGATGTAGCGTCTGAGATAGACAGAAAATTCAAGGAGAGTTTCAGCGATAATCCTTCGAATCTTTTGCGCGTTGAGAAAGTGGGCCCTTCGATCGGCAGGCACCTGAGAAAAAGCGCGTGGCAGGCAATGCTCTGGAGCCTTATAGGCATATTGATCTATGTAGGATTCAGGTTCAAAAGGATTGGGTTTGCGGTCGCTGGTGTAATCGCGCTCTTTCACGATGTATTTGTGACGCTGGGTTTTCTAGCTATGACTGGCAGGGAACTGAATCTTACGGTAGTTGCAGCGCTGCTGACCATCGCGGGTTATTCCATCAACGATACGATTGTTATATATTCCAGAATACGGGAAAATATGAAGCTCTATCGCAAGGCGTCCATGAAGGAGATCGTAAACATGAGCGTGAATCAGACGCTTTCAAGGACTGTGCTTACGACAATCACTACGCTTCTTGCGGTCGTATCTATTTTCTTATTCGGCGGAGAAGTGCTCAGGGATTTTTCCTTTGCACTGCTCGTAGGAATAATCTCAGGCATATACTCGACGATCTACATCGCAGCGCCGCTCGTAATCTTCTGGCAGGCAAAGAAGGCGAGATAGGTTTAGACCTCCGCAACCCCGGAGGTTGCCGTGCTGGCAACCTCCGGGGTTGCGGAGGTATTCAATATTGTGGATAATTTCTCGAAAATCAGGCGCATACTGATAGTGATTCTCGCCTTAAATTGGCTTGTTGCGCTCAGCAAAGTCATTTACGGGCTTATTACAAAGTGCGCCTCTATGACTGCTGATGGAGTGCATTCATTCGGAGACGGGGCATCCAACATAATAGTCCTCGTCGGTATATGGGCGGCATCCAAACCCATAGACGATGACCATCCATACGGCCATAAAAAATTCGAGACCTTTGCC
>JAHIRR010000023.1 GCA_018818505.1 Candidatus Omnitrophota bacterium
GACGGAAATGTGCGCTGTAATCTGTGCAGTCATCGATGCGTGATCGCTCCAGATAAATTTGGTATCTGCGGCGTGAGACAGAATCAGGGTGGTAAGTTGTTTACGCTTGTTTACGCAGATGTCATTGCCTCGCACGTCGATCCAATCGAAAAAAAGCCAATTTATCATTTTTTGCCAGGGACTTTTTCTTATTCAATCGCGACCATAGGGTGTAATTTTAAATGTGCTTTTTGCCAGAACTGGCAGATATCCCAAGCAAGAGATATACATGGGTATGAGCTGGAGCCAGAAAAAGTTATAAAAGAGGCAAAGAGGACCGGATGCAAAAGCATCTCTTATACTTACACAGAGCCGACCATATTCTTTGAATATGCCTATGATACTGCAAGGCTTGCCAAAGAGGCAGGGCTTTCCAATATCTTTGTGACAAACGGCTACATGACAGAGGAGGCGCTAAAGACGATCAGGCCTTATTTGGACGCAGCCAATGTGGATCTCAAATCATTCAGGGAAGATTTTTATAAGAATATGTGCCAGGCCCATCTTGAGCCAGTGCTTAATTCTATAAGAGCGATGAAAAGATCAGGGATCTGGATTGAGATAACAACCCTTGTTGTACCCGGGAAGAACGATTCAGAGGGAGAATTCAAAGATATCGCAGAGTTTATCGCAGGCGTAGATCCTGAAATCCCGTGGCATATATCAAGATTTCATCCGGATTTTAAATATCTGGATTCTTTTCCAACGCCTGTTGAGACGCTAAAGAAGGCAGAAGGGATCGGCAAGGCTGCCGGACTTCGTAATATACATTTGGGCAATGTCTAAAGGATATTATAAATTTTCAACCTATTTTAAAAATAAGGGCCTTAAAGAAAGAGTGCAGAAGGTTACTGTAGACGCTGGATTTTCATGCCCGAATAGAGACGGAAAGATCTCAGATGAGGGCTGCATCTATTGTAACAATGAGGGTTTTAGCCCTAATACAAGAAAGGCCTTTGATTCTATTGAAAGGCAGATCCATGAAGGCATAAAGCGGTCTATGGCAAAAAAATTCATTGTATATTTTCAGGCATATACGAATACATACGCGCCATTAGAGAGATTAAAAGAGGTTTATGATACTGCGAGGAAATTTAAAGACGTCATAGGCATTTCCATTGCCACAAGGCCTGACTGCGTCACTAAAGATATTATAGATCTCATAGAGCTATACACAAAGGATTACGAGGTATGGGTAGAGTATGGGCTTCAGACTATCCATAAAAAGACCCTGGAGTTTATTAATCGCGGCCACCTGTATGAGGATTTTCTTAAGGCAGTAGATCTTACAAGAAAGAAAGATAACATAAAGATATGCGCTCATGTTATAATAGGGCTGCCATTCGAAGATGAAGGAATGATAATAGAGACTGCGCGTTCAGTCGCAAACCTTAAATTAGAGGGAATAAAGATCCACCCGTTACATATAATCAAAGGCACCAGGTTAGAAGAGCTTTATAGGGTCGGGAAATTTAAGGTATTAGAGCTAGAGGAATATATTGATCTGGCAGTGAAATTTCTAGAGCATCTTTGGCCAGAGACAGTTATACAGAGAATAAGCGCGGATTGTCCAAGAGATCTATTAGTCGCGCCTCTATGGATATTGGATAAATCAAAAGTCCTCGCGGGCATAGAACAAAAAGATACATTCCAGGGCAGATTGTATAAGGAGACAGCATAAGAATGATAATAGATCTGACGCAGGTAAAGAACGGAGAAAGCGGTATAATAAAAGAACTGCGCGGGGGTTCTGATTTTTCTCAAAGGATCCAGAATATGGGTATAAGACAAGGCAAAAAAATAAAAAAGCTCAGTTCTCATTTCTGGCGCGGGCCGCAGACTGTTGAAGTGGATAATATGCGTATTGCCATTGGATGGGGCATGGCGAAGAAGATTTTTGTAGAGGTTGAAAGATCGTGAAAAAGATCCTTCTGATGGGTAATCCTAATGTTGGTAAGAGCGCTATATTCTCTAGGCTTACTGGCGCCAGGATTGCCGTGTCTAATTATCCAGGCACTACTGTAGAATTTACACAGGGGCAGATGAAGATAGGTTCAGAGAGCCCTTCTGTAATAGATGTACCCGGCACCTATACATTAGCGCCTACCTGTAAGGCAGAGGATGTAGCCTGTCAGATGCTGAAGCAGGGCGACATAGTAATAAATGTAGTAAATGCGACAAATCTTGAGAGGAATTTGTACCTGGCCCTTCAAATATTAGAAAAAAATATCCCCACTGTTATTGCGCTGAATATGTGGGATGAAACAAAACATCAGGGTATTGATATTGATGTTAAAAGATTAGAGGAACATCTGGGCGTTCCTGTTGTTCCCACATGCGGTTTGACTGGCGAGGGCATAAAGGAATTGGTTACGCGCTTAAAAGAAGCGCATTCTTTAAAACTCAAGACATCTTCTGATTCTGAGAGATGGGAAAGGATAGGGGAGATTGTCGAGGATGTTCAGAAAATAACACACCATCACCACACAGTCCTTCAGATATTAGAAGAGCTTAGTATAAAACCGCTATCAGGTATTCCAATAGCCGCGGCTATTATCTATGGCGCGTTCTGGGCTATACGTTTTATTGGCGAGGGACTTATAACCTTTGTGTGTGAACCTTTATTTGAAAAGCTATGGGCGCCATTGGTGCTTAAGTTTGGCGTTTTGCTGGGCCAGGACACATTTTTACATAATGTATTAATCGGGAACCTTATAGGCGGCGCAATTGATTTCAAGATGTCATTTGGCGTGTTGACCACAGGTCTTTTTGTGCCAATCGCAATGGTGTTGCCGTATATAATCAGTTTTTATCTGATATTAGGGATACTCGAGGATTTTGGTTATCTGCCGCGCCTGGCAGTTATGGTCGACAATCTAATGCACCACATCGGGCTTCATGGATTCGCGATAGTACCGATGATGCTGGGTTTGGGGTGTAATGTGCCAGGGGCTTTGGCGCTCAGGCTCTTAGAGGGGCGCCGCGAAAAATTCATCGCAGCGACACTCATGGCAGTCTCTATTCCATGCATGGCGCAGATCGCTATGATTATAGGTCTAGTAGGAGAAAGAGGTGGCCAATATCTGGGCATTGTGTTTGGCACACTTTTTGTACTTCTCGTTGTAAAGGGTCTTATCATGAATAAGGTGTTAAAGGGCGCGAGTCCTGAGATACTGGTTGAGATCCCACCATATAGGATACCTCAGGTTGAAGCTATAGTTAAGAAGCTCTGGATGAGAGTGACTGGATTTTTGAAAGAGGCAATACCTTACGTGCTTTTAGGTATCTTGTTTGTCAATATCCTGTATGCTCTGCATGTAATAGATTTTTTCTCTAGATTGTTTTCGCCAATCCTTACAGGACTATGGGGCCTTCCAAAAGAGGCAATCTCTGCGCTGATCGTCGGATTCCTGAGAAAAGACGTTGCAGTAGGCATGCTAGGCCCGCTTAACCTCACGACCAAGCAGCTCGTAATCGGCTCAACAGTCCTTGCAATCTACTTTCCCTGCATCGCTACCTTTGTAATGCTCGTCAAAGAACTAGGCATAAAAGACATGCTCAAATCCGCCACAATCATGCTCTTCGTAGCCCTGCTCGTAGGTACCCTACTCAATATCATCCTCTAATACTGTTCGAGCGAGCAAAGCACGAATTGAGCACCTATTTGTCATTGCGAGCGAAGCGAAGCAATCTCAATTCTTCTGACAGGCTGGGGCCATTCGGCACTGGAGAGATTTTGCCGTCCGCTACGGTTTACAGCTCGCAAATTTGACGGAATTCCCTCGCCCCGCCCTTTTGTTTAGTGCGTTTCTCATTCTACAAAGAGAAACTCTTTATTATTGCGTTATGCATATTAAAAAATAAACGCATCTAACAAAAGGGCGGGGCTCGGTCAGTTCCGTCATTTGCTCGCTGTAAATCCTTGCGGACATTTGCCAAAATCTTCCTAATGTGCCTCAGACCCCAGCCTGTCAGAAGAATTGCCATGCCCGCCTGGCGGGGCAAGAGTCAAAAACATCTTTAAAATTGTCATATTTTATGATATACTTACAATAGCCTTAAAGGGACAAATAAAAGGCTATTTTTATAGGTGGATTATGAGAGGGATTAAAAAAGGGTATAGTTTGGTACTAATATTTACAACAATAGGAGTGTTTTTGTGGGTGGACATTGGGTATTCTTTGCGGATACCTCATGGTTGTACTTCTAAGACAACTATAGATAGATTAATCAGTATAAGAATGAAAGCGCTAGTTAGAAAAGTAGAGAAAGTTAAACAAAGAGAGATCGAGCTTGAGATCGACGGACAAAAGAAGAACTTCTTTGTCGTGGAGTGGGAAAAGGCTTCACAGTGGATATATGAAAACTACCCTGGACTCACAGAATTTGAGAGAGAGACATTATTATATAACGATGATACTTTATTTGATAACAGTGAGTCACTGGCTGAAGAATTTGAGATATATAAAGCTCCAGTCATGATTAAGTTAAGAAGGGCTGTTGTCGAGGTCATTTTAAGACTATGGTGTTATACCACAGAGCTATTAAGAGAAAGTTTTCTAAAATTAGTGATGAGCGACAATTATAATTACCGGTCAACGACAATTATAATTCCCGGAATCGCCTGACATGATTTAAACTATCTAAGCTAACCAAAAGGAGGCTTAGATGGTCACAGATCAGCAGGTAAGGAGATTAGGGATGCTCATCAATACAGAGAAGACAAAGACAATAGCCGCCTTAAAGGCGGGAATGAACGAAAAGACAGCCCGCAAGTACCTAAGATTACAAAAACTCCCCAGTGAACTTAAAAAAGAGCATATATGGCGCACCAGGCCTGATCCATTGAAGAATATCTGGTCAGAGGCCGCTAATATGCTTAAAATAAACCCCGGATTAGAAGCAAAGACAATATTTAAGTTCTTCCAGCGAAAAGACCCAGGCAGGTACCCTGATGGACAACTGCGCACTCTCCAGAGAAGAATAAAGATATGGAAAGCCACAGACGGTCCTCCAAAAGAAGTCTATTTTCCCCAGAGACACTATCCCGGCAAACTTAGCTCCTCTGACTTTACCAGCATGAACAAACTCAACATAACCATACAGAGACAACACTTCGAACATCTTCTCTATCACTTCACATTGACATATTCCGATTGGGAAGCAGGCATGGTATGCTTCTCGGAAAACTTCGAGAGCCTCTCCGAAGGCATGCAAAGATCATTCTGGAGACTAGGCGGAGTAACCGCAAATCACAGAACAGACTGTTTATCGGCAGCAGTGCATAAAGACTGTAACCCAGAAGAATTTACAAAACGATATAAGGCATTACTAAATCATTATGGTGTTCGGGGTGAGAAAACCCAGCCCCGAAGCCCTCATGAAAACGGTGACATCGAACAGCGAAACAACAGATTAAAGCGCGCTATTGAACAAACTTTGATGCTTCGAGGCAGCCGGGACTTTAACAGCCAAAAAGAATATGAAGCTTTCCTGGAAAAAGTATTTGATGAACTCAACAGCTCAAGAAAATCAAAACTCATAGAAGAATTTATAACCCTGAAGCCTCTCCCCCTAACAAAGCTTGATACATGGAAGCCCTTTAATGTCAAAGTAAGCCAAAACAGCACTGTCAGAGTGCTGCATAACACATATTCCGTGCATAGCCGATTGATTGGTGAATGGGTAAAGGTACGTATATATGCCCAGCACATCGAAATCTGGTATGCTCAGAAGAAAGTCACCAGCTTCCCCCGGATCCCCGGTGAAAGCAAGTACAGCATCAACTACCGCCATGTCATTGACTGGCTTATACGAAAGCCAGGAGCATTCAATAATTATAGATACAAGGAAGATCTAGCTGCTTCAGGATGGCTTATGATCACTTAAGGAAGTACATGGGGCTTCGAGCTGATAAGGAATATCTAAAACTTCTTTATCTTGCCAAGAATGAGACCGAGATAGCGGTAGAGTCCGCCATAAAAGAGCTTATAAGGCAAGAGGAGCCTATAGATGCTTGTGCTGTCCAGAAAATCCTTGAATCTCCCAAGAAAGACACCCCTATCCCTGAAGTCTTGGTCGAAGGCGTTACATTGGAAGATTATGACAAACTATTGAATCTTTTTCGAGAGGAGGCCGTCAATGAGTAATCGAGAAGATGTTGGTATTGTTTTAGATAAATATTTGAAAGAATTGCAGCTCTCGAGCTTTCGTAAATATCACAGAGATATTGCCAAGAAAGCCATAAAGGAATCTTTAAGCTATGAACAGTATCTATTGGAACTTGTAGAGGAAGAACGCGCCATAAGACGCCAGAGACGCATAGAACGTCTTTTAAAAGAGTCGGGGCTGCCTTTAGAGAAGGATCTTGAGTCTTTTGATCTTAAGAGGCTGCCTCCCAGGGCGATTCAAGAAGTAAATACCCTGCTTAAAGGTAAATTTATCGATTATAAGGAAAATGTCTTAGTATTCGGCAATCCTGGCAGTGGAAAAACACATTTATTATCTGCCATAGGCCAGGAACTTATCCGGAGAGATACAAGAAAGATCTATTCTGCGAAATGCAGTATGCTGGTGCAGGATTTAC
>JAHIRR010000290.1 GCA_018818505.1 Candidatus Omnitrophota bacterium
AGCATTTGACGAACCTGATTTAATAATCTGGCCGGAGACGTCTTTCCCTGGATTTTTTATAAGTGACGAGGAAAAGACCAGACAAGTTTTTGATCTGGCAAGAAAGATACAGATCCCGCTTTTAATAGGAGCAAATACTACAGTCCCCTCACCCTGCCCTCTCCCCAGAGGGGAGAGGGAAAGGGTGAGGGGGGAAAAGTATTTTAATAGCGCCGTACTTATCTCAAAAAAAGGCAAGATCGTCGACAAATATGATAAGCTTCACCTAGTGCCTTTTGGCGAATTCGTGCCATTTGGAGATAAAATCCCTTTCCTGCATAGACTGGTACTTGGCGAACTAGGTCATTTTACAGCAGGGGATGAATATAAAATATTTAAGATCGAGCGCCCAGCCTTGCAGAAAATCTTTGATTTTAGCACAGGCCAGCAGCAAGCCGCAAACATCGAGCATAGATTTGCTATGCTGATCTGCTTCGAGGACGTCTTTCCTGGCATTGCCAAGAAGTTTGTCCAGAAAGGCGCGCAGTTTCTCGTGGTGATCACGAACGACGCCTGGTACGGTAAAAGCGGCGCGCCATTTCAACACACAGCCTGCTCAGTCTTCCGCGCAATAGAAAACCGTGTCCCAATAGTTCGCTGTGCCAACACAGGTTATTCCTGCTTCATAGACCCCTACGGCCGCATATACGATCCTATAGAAGACATATTCACCTCCAAGCACAAAACCTCCACTCTTAATCTGAAATAACTTTACTTGGCAAGGCTGGACCTCGGCTTTTTAAAAAAGCCGAGGTCCAGCCTTGCCAAGTAAAGTTATTTGACGTAGAATAAATTTTTTGGTATAATGATAAGAAGTATTTAAAAGTCTTTAAATTATTGCCATGAAAAAAGTAATATTGATTTTGATAATATTATCCCTCCTGGCGCAAGGGCAGAGTTTTGCTTTGAGGCTGCCATTGCAGTTTAATGAGCCAGGAATACCAATCACAATGAGATGCCCTACGATCATGCCATACACGCAAGCGCTTTATATAATAGATTACCTATTTGAAAGATATGTCAATAGCGATAAAACCAAAACAAGACTTTTTGTTGTAATCGAGAGGGACAGGAAAGATACTATTGTCAGTATAGTCTCTAAAGAAGATGATGGCACAATAAAACTATGGGAAAAATATAAACTTATTAAAGGTAGCTCAAAAGCTAAAGGCAGCAAATATAGTAGTGGCAAATGGGAACTTTTTTTCGTTAATGTAAAGGCTTATGTTACAGGCGAAGAAATGAGAGTTGCAAATAGACACTATAGGGCCATACCAAGAAGCCATAGTATAAGGTTGCCCTCTTATCTATTGAAATTATCACGCAATATCAGCAGTGTATTAACAGAGGAAAAAGGCGACATTATTGCCAAGCTTTTCTCTAGAGAAAGAGATGACAGGATAATAGTATGGGAAAGGCTTAGGCTTATTCAGTATGAGATTATGAAGAAACAAAAGCATTATTATATCGGAACATGGAAGCGCATTTTTAATATAGAAGATTATACTATTTCCAAAGAAATACCTATTGCAGTATCAGATCTGATGTTAATACCAGAAGCAACGAATAAATTATATATACCGCACTATCTCATGGAAACCTACGTTAATCCTGATAGAGTCAGAACAAGACTTTTTGCTGTGCTAAAGAGAGCAAAGAACCATGTTAATGCCAAAATAATCTCTAAGGGAGGCGGCGAAACAGTAAAAGAATGGGGGAATCATAAATTTATACCACGTAAAATTAGAAAGAAGGGTATTGAATTCGCTGGTAAGTGGGAATTTCAATGGGATAATGACCTAATTCAAAAAATGTCAACTAAGAGCCCAAGACGAAAAACACTTTTTTACCTAGAACTTAAAAGGCAACTTAAGATGGGAAATCAAATAAAAGACTATTATAAGAGGCTAGGACTAAGCATATATGCGACTACTGACGAGATAAAAAAGGCATATCGTAGGTTATCAATGGAGTTCCATCCGGATAAGGGTAACGATCCAGATGCAGAGGTTTTTAAATCAGTCAGCAAGGCGTATGAAGTTTTAAAGGACACAGAGAAAAGAGAAAGCTATAAGCGTTTAATGAGAAATAGATTTACAGATACAGAGTTAAAGAAATTAAATAACTATCTAGAACAACCTGAGAACGTAGGGATAATTTTCCATCATGACAAAAATATGAATAAAAGGATATTTCTTGTCTCGCGTAAAGTCATAGCTGAAGCTGTAGGTATAGATCCTGATCGAATCGACTGGGCTATTGATAAGCATAATTATCAGCAAAATAGAAACGGTAAAGGATATTTTACTCCATTCGCGTTCTCTCCTGAAAAGATGCTGAATGGCATGAATGGTGTGTTAGAAACAGCAGACGTGCTACGGACGGATAATTAACCTCCCCTATTTTTATTGACACTATAATACATATAGGATATAATTGCTGCGAAAAGGAGGAGACCTGGACAACTTCGTAAGTTACCCATTTGGGTAACTTACGAAGTTGTCCAGGGGTTAAGCTATGGAAAATGTGAACGAGTTTGTGCAGCAGAGGATTGATAAGCTTAATGCCTTGAAAGAGATAGGTGTTGAAGTGTATGGCAGGCGTTTTAATAAGGCGCAGAGTGTTGACGAGCTTGTCAGGGGTTTTAAGGAAGGGGATAAGGTCGAGACTGCTGGTCGTATTACTGCGCTCAGGGAGCATGGCAAGAGTGCTTTTCTGGATCTCAGGGATGCCAGCGGAAGAGTGCAAATCTATGTAAAAGCGAACATAATCGGGGTTGAGACATTTAATAGTATATTTAAGAAATTAGATATAGGGGATA
>JAHIRR010000291.1 GCA_018818505.1 Candidatus Omnitrophota bacterium
ACCGCACGCCTCTTCTGCAAAGAACTCAATCACCCTCACAGAATGCTCTTTGGCAAACTCTAAGACTTTCTCCTTCTGCTGCTCCAGAGACGTTTCCTGTAAATCAGTGGATTTTCTTAAATAAGCAATCGCTCGTTTCATTATAAGCCTTCAACCCTATATGTCATTGCGAGGAGCGAAGCGACGAAGCAATCTCCCCTTGCTTAGCCACTATTTCATTTTCCTCAAAATACTTACTAAACATACATTCAATAATAAACTGGTTTATCCCCTGCTTTGACCTCTCATCCCTGGCCCTATCGCTCTTTTTACCCATACAACGCCTCCTGTCTTTGCTTATGCTTGGGCACATGCTAATTTTTCAGGCAAAAAAACTCTGATTTTTGCACTTTGTTCTCGCTTTGTATTATCATCTGCTTTGGCATATGCTAATTTTTGCTCCAAAAAAATTTACTTAGATAATCCCTTCTTTTCTAAGCACTGTCAGATAGGCATTCGAGATATTCGTCTTTTCCTTCAGCCATCTATTTAGTGTAGATTCAGGAATGCCCAGTCTTTTAGCCAGCTCATACTGCCTGAGGTTGTTCTTCTTCATATACGCTTCAATCTTTGCCAAGATCTGCTTCTCTGTCATTGATTAAAGTTTAGCATATGCTTTGGCATATGTCAAGTAATTTTTATTTTTTGTCAATCTTTATTTTATTAAAAACCTTGCCAAAACTTACTATAGTTAGTTTTAAGGTTAATAAAAAACTCTTCGTCTGCCTTTATGGTGACTTCTTTTAAGAGTCGCATTTGGTATATGTCTTCACCTATCGGATACATCCACAATTTAAAATAACGCATCGGTTTTGAATCTATGGCTATATAAACATTTTCTCCGCTCGGAGATGCCGGAAATTGCGCAATCACTAAAAACTTATGGCTCGCAATCTCTTGACAATCCAATATGGGAATTACAGAACTAGCGCACCCAGCACAGTTTTCCGGTGGTACAGAAAAATACATTACATTCCGCTTAATTTCATCAACAATGCCAGATGTATATAAATCAAGTATATTACATTTCGGAGAATCTGCATAAACATTTAACGAAAGAAATAAAATAGCTGAAAGGAGTAGCTTTATCATACTACTTTTAATCGCATATAAATACAGGGCGATCATCAATTGTAACCCAATGCCCCTCTGTGCAACGGGATACTGATTTTTCCCCTTTTTTCTTTTTCGATTTTTTATCAGCAGGGGATTTCTCTGAAAACTCAATCTCATAACAAAGAACTTTTTGGATAAATTGTTTTATTTCGTCTGCCTTTGCTTTCGTGGCCTTCGCTGCCTCAAGAAACTTCTCTACATGGTTCCACACTTGAGGATCTTTTCCAGCCTGTTCAGCAAGATGTTGAGCGCGCGCAATGCGCCCCTCACCACCATTATAGCTACCAAGAACAAACTTTTTCCGTTCAGATATATTTTTTACAGGAACGCTCTTTAGGTCTTTTAATAACGTTGTCTTTTTACTAAAAATACCATTGAGATCTTTCAGGTATCGCGCTGCACCTGAAGACGCATAATCAATATCAAAACGTTGATCATTTTCTTTGGAAACAATTAAGCCATATCTCTCAGCAGTAGCCTTTTCTAACCTAAAATGACCAGCTGCATCATCTGTGCCGCGTTTTCCCAGCATAGTGCCAAAACTGCTCTCTTGTCCATATACGGCTTCAAGGGTGTTAACTGTTAGATTATCGTTCTCGTCAAAATAACGCGAGGCATTCTCAAGGGCTTTTTGTTTATGACTGGTCTCTCGTTCAAGCCAGATATCAATGTTTGATTTTTGCTTTTCTGTCATGTTTCATTCCTCCTAGCATATAGCTACGTTCTAAAATAATATTCTCTTTTTGGCAACCGAAATATATTTATCCTCTTTCTCAATCCCAATCCAATTTCGTCCTAATCTTTTTGCCGCTACAGCAGTAGTTCCGCTACCTAAAAATGGATCTAAAACTATATCGCCTTTATTTGAAGAGGCTGTTATAATCCTTTTTAGCATTTCTTCTGGTTTCTGCGTGGGGTGCAATGCTCTGCCTTTTTCGCCCCTCAATCTTTCTTTCCCTTGCACCAATGGCATCGACCATACATCTCTCATTTGTTTAAGCGAGCCGTCTTTTTGTCTGTCTGGATTAATTCTTTTGAGTTCTTTGTAATGAAATATCCATTTTTTTTCTTTAACTGCCCATACTACAAACTCGGAAGAATGAGTAAAAACTCTTTTTGTCATATTAGGCATGGCATTGGTTTTTTGCCAGGTTATTACGTTGTTAATCTTAAAACCTAACTGCTTTAAAACGAGCATTATTTCAGCAATATTGTGATATGTGCATGAAATATAAATGGATCCGTTATCTTTTAATAGCCGCTTACAGCCGCTAATCCAGTCCTTTGTAAATTGTAAATACTCTGGCTCTGTCATTCGGTCCCATTCCTCATTCATCATAAACCAATCGCCGCCTGTTTTATTGCCTTTCCACTTCAGTCCATTGCCAGAAAGGTTATAAGGAGGGTCGGCGAAAATAAGGTCGATTTTCTTCTCGGGCCATTCGGACATAATCTTAATGCAATCTCCAAGATATAGCTTATTTATCCCCATCTCGTTCGCATTTGCTGTGATTAAAGCTTCTCTGCCCATTTTTCGATACAACCTCTTATGCGTGTTATCCAATGAGTGCCATCTGTAATCTTTGTTTCTTCCTTAAGCGCTACTATCTTTGTTAGCAACTCCTTTAATTGTTCTGGCAAATACCTCTTCTCCTGAAATATCCTGAGCAACAATATATAATCATCTAAGGTCAAAGGGATGATTTTAGGATAAAGTTTTACGCCGTTCGAATTAACGTGCGGAACCGATGTCATCTTTGCGTAGAAATGAATAGCTGTATTGATGTGTATTTGAGGAGCAATGAATAAAGAATAGACGTCCTTGTCCTTCTCTTGCTCTATAACCCTTACAACATGCCGAGGCACAGGCTCATGTTCGGTATTATATTGCGTCTCTCCTACGGAAAGCGTGACTTCAACTACTAATACATAATCTTTATAATAAAATACCATGTCTGGTTTGCCCCCTGGCGCAAAATTTCTTGGCTGAAGATCATCATCGATATCAAAATTTCTGCATTCATGTGGCAACTTTAGCAATTTATCTATGGCTAGAAATCCACGCCATACATTCCATTCAAAATGGGTAGGCCTATAACCTAAAATCTCTTTGTGATTAATAGAGCCAAAATAATCTATAATTTTATCTACGGCATCCTTTTCTTGATGTAACCATAACATATACTCATATTCTTTTAGCTCTCGCTTTGTCTCGGTTAAGCTGAGCAGTTGTTTTCTTAATAGTAAAGGATCTGTAATCTCTTTATCTATTTTTACTATTTTTGATTCTACTTTTATTGCGGTCGATTTTGAAAGCTGCACCACCTCATCAAGAACTCTATCTGTTTTATCCCTAAGGTAATCTATTTTATCTTGAGGAAGTGTCGGTAAGGCATGATCGTGCAAATAGCTGAGATAGTCGCCATTTTTCTTTATTTCCCACTCTTGCGAGAGTATCCAATCTGCTATATCTCTATGAGTCTCAGCTATATTTATCCTTGAACGGCGAATCGTTAATATGCCGCTCATTCTGAAATATCTTGCGGTCGCATCGATGTAATCCCGCCACGCATTGGACTTCAAGATAAGAAAATAAAAAAGAAATAGATTCTCCATTTCTTTCAGAGAAGAACCTCTTTTCTTTAAGTCTTTAAGGTCTCCTGCCAATCTAATCGCTCCAGAAGTTTTTGATCCTTTGCCACCTTTAATTATCGCATGCAATAATTTTCTGTCTTTAGCGCGGCTCTTGCTTTTACAATAGGCCCTTATGTATTTCAGGCGCTCATTGACTTCATCTCTATAAAGATCCTTTGCCATATCACATTGCTGCTGAATAACATATTTTCTAACAGCATCCCTGCCTTCTTTGCGCGTCAAATCTAATCCCTTTCTATATCTTTGAATAAACTTGACTGCTTTATCAACATCATCCATCGTATTTAAGGTGTTTACAATAAATCCTTCATCTTTTGAAACACCATCGCATTGTTTAATAATTCTAAGTGTTGCCTGAAATGGCAATAAATTAAACCCGGGGTATTGACTCTTTGATTTCTGAGGGAGAGAATTGGGGAATTGAACTTTTAAAAGCTGGCGCAACCATACATCTTCTTCTACATAATTATCAGAAAGTAACGCCTCTCCTGCCTTAGTGATGTTCGCGCCGGCTGGTACATATTTACTGCCCTTTTTATAACAAGTGGCAAACCCCAGTTCATTAAAGGCGGAACTCCATATCCTTCCATGCTGCTCTATTTGTTTGCTGCTTTTTGCTTCTGTGGCCCCATAGATGCCTTCGCGTTGCAAGAGCTCTAAAAATCTCTTTTGGTTTTCATAAGACCAGGGTTTACCGTTAAAATGTTCTTTTAAAACCCTTAAACCATCTTTAAGCCTTGCGGCCTCTCTTAATGTCGTATTGCCTACACACCACTGAACATGCGCCATTGAATTTTCCTATTTCGTTTCGCAGAAAAATATTCTTTCCGTATGATTTTCTATTTCGCTTTTCCCGGTTGTAAAGCTTTTAAACTCCGTTTCGAATATTTCAGTTTTCCCTCTTTTAGAAAGGGTCCTTATGATTTCCTCGTCTTTTATTCTTGCGTTTGAACGGGAGTTTCCTTTATCGGACATATTGTTATAAGAAAGAAGGATATATTTGAAATTTGCATTTTTTATCAAATCATCAAATGCTCTTGAAGCTGTTTTCAGGCAATATTGACTTTTCAATTCGTTGCGTGGCATCTTTTTAGCTACGCCAAAAGCTTCTGGCTTGTTCCATGTTATGATATTCTCTAATAAATGGTAACTATCGCAATAATGCCTGGAATTATAGGGAGGGTCTATATAAAGTACGTCGCCTTTTATCCTGCGTATAAGCTGGTTTGCGTCTTCATTATAGATCTCGTTACTTTTATTCCTATGCTGTCGTATATCCGGAACCAATAGCTTTATCGGCGTAACTGTATCCAATGTCCGCCTGAATGCATCGTAATGCCCACATGTATTAGCAACTTTGTCTATAGCATAAAGGAGCGATGTTAAAAGTGCGCTCTTTTCTTTAAAATTTAAATCTAATTCGTCTATTTTTTCTCTTATAGCCCCTATTTTCTTTGCATTCTCTATCGTGAAATACGTACCTCCAAAATTCTGTGAGACATAGTTTTCTTCGGAAGCATATATATTGTTTAACATATCAATATGGTCGGCTATCTTTGCTTTATCGAATTGCTCTGGGGCAAGCCATGCATATAAAGAAATATAATTACTATAAAGCAACTCGTTACTAATTATCTTCGTATCGCTGCCATTAAGCTCGTGTCCCACCACCCCTGTCCCGGCAAATATATCGCAAACGCTTTTAATCTTTCCACATTTTTTCCCGACAATCTCTTTTATAAAACTCAATAATTTGAATTTATTGCCTAAATATCTCCTGCTTTGAATTTGTAACAAGCCTTGCTTATTATCGACCCTTTCCGGTAATTTTTTTCTTAATGTAACTGTGGGATATTTTATGACATCGCGCTCTATGGTAGGCAAATTAAAAATATCGAAGAGGGTCAACTGTTCTCGCCCATCTCTCAAACAATCGCTTTTCAGGCGTTCCTCAATTATTCGATAAACTGATACTGGCATATTTGATTCTCCTATATTTTTCTAATAACACCTGTTACTTTACCTAATATCATAAAATTATTATCTGATAAGTCAACATATATTGGTTCCATGTTCTCATTTGCCGGACGTAATATTACCCTATTAGAACTTTTGTCCTTATAGAATTTTTTAACAGTTGCTTCATCTTCTATAAGCACAACTATTATATCTCCTTCTTCCGCACTTTGCTGTTGTCGAACCACCACATGATCTCCCTCCAATATGCCGGCTTCAATCATGCTGTCCCCTTTGACTTTTAATGCAAAAACTCCTGCGGGGTTCCTTGCTAAAGACTTGTCAACCGCAAGCTCTCCTTCAATATTCTCCTGTGCAAGGATAGGATTTCCTGCCGATATATTCCCCAGTATTGGTATTGTATTAACATTATTATTGTTATTTTCCTTTTGGGCAGCATGAACTAATATCTCAATGCCTCTTGATTTATGGGGTCTGCGGGAAACATAACCTTTGCGCTCAAGGGCATCAAAGTGAGATTGAACAGCATTTGGAGATTTAAAAGAAAATCTTTTCTGGACCTCTGGGATAGAAGGCGGGTATCCAAATTTATCTATATTGGATAAAATAAAGTCAAATATCTGGGTCTGGCGTCTTGTAAGAACCTTGCTTTTCATACCCCTAAGTATACTGTAAGAATTTACAGCTGTCAAGGGTTCTTACGGTATTTTACCAAAATTTCTTAGCCCAATGGTATCCAGATATTTTAATCTTTACGAGGCTAGTGTTTTTATCCCGCTTAATCCGCACAATCCACGCTTTGGGCATCCAGGCCTTCCTGCCATCAAACATAACCAAAATGGCCCTCGGTGTCTTTTTTAGGAGCCTAACTTCTATCCATATGTAATCATTAAAGATAAGATGATAAAGGAGTGATTTCCAGGTGTGTCTAAATTGATGGCGTCCCCAACCGGATTCGAACCGGTGTCGTCAGATCGAAAATCTGATGTCCTAGGCCAGACTAGACGATGGGGACGTGTCGCAAAGACGCTAAATGGTATACGCAAAAACGCAAAGATTAAAAGTTATTAACTACTCTTCTTATTCCTAGTCTCGCAGACCCAAAATTCAATACTAAACCTAGACGCTTATCTATAGCTTTCAAATACGATAACAGCTGTGCTAAATGTACATTCTCTATTTCTTCGACGGCCTTAATCTCTAGAATTAGCTCGCTATCAACAATAAAATCTACTCTTTTATCTCCTATTTTCTTATCTCTATACTTTACTTCGATCGAACTTTCCTTATCGAATTCAACCTTGGCTTTATTTAATTCCTCTTCGAACGCTCTTGAATAAATCTTTTCATCGAATCCTGGCCCAAGCCCTTTGTGAACACTTAGGGCTAAGCCTATAATTCTATTCGAAAGATCGTTTAATTTGTTTCGTTCCACTTTCGCGTCTTTGCGTCAATGATTTTGCGTTTTTGCGACTCAATCTTCTTCGGGGGCGACGCGGGCTACTGACGCTACCTTGTCGCCTTTGTCGAGCTTTATTATACGTACACCTTGGGCGCTGCGGCCTGTAGTGCGTATATCCTTTACTGGGCAGCGGACTATCATGCCTTTTTGGGTCATGACCATGAGCCCGTCATTGTCATTGACCATTTTTAGTCCTACTGCTTCACCGTTTTTACTTGTTACGTTTACGTTCTTTATGCCTTTCCCGCCCCTGGATTGATTCCTGTATTCTTTTATTGGAGTGCGCTTTGCAAAGCCCTGAGACGTGACAGTCAGGACTGTTGCATCCTTTATACAGACCTCCATAGAGATGACCTTATCCTTTTTTGCCACCCTTATGCCTCTTACGCCTTTTGCGGACCTGCCCATATCCCTTATCTGGGATTCTGAGAAACGTATTGCCTTGCCTTGCTCAGTAGCAATGAATATTTCCTGTGTGCCATCTGTCCATTTCACCTTTATGAGCTCATCGCCCTTTTCAACAGTAATGCCTATGATGCCGCCCTTTCTTGGATTTGAGTAAGACATCAGATCTGTCTTTTTGATAAGCCCGTTTTTCGTCGCCATCACAAGAAACATGCCTTCTTTAAATTCCTTGACCCTGACATAACTGGAGATGTTTTCCCCTTGGGAAAGCTGCAAGAGATTCACCACTGCCTTGCCTCTTGCTGCGCGGCCTGCCTGAGGTATCTCGTATACCTTTAACCAGTGCACCCTGCCAAGATTTGTAAAAAATAGGATGTATTCATGAGTGGAGGCAATGAATAGATGTTCGACGAAATCCTCGTCTTTCATGTCAATGCCTGTTACGCCCACGCCGCCTCTTTTTTGTTTCCTGTACGAACCAACTGGCAAGCGTTTTATATAACCAGCATGGCTTATGGTAATAACCATGTCTTCTTCCGCGATCAAATCCTCTATTTCCATCTCTTCCATTTTTGCGACTATCTCTGTTCTTCTCTCGTCGCCATAGTCTTTCTTTAATTCCAGGACTTCGCTTTTCACGATCTCCAGTATCTTTTTCTCGCTTTTTAGGATCGCCTTGAATATCTCTATTTTTTTGATGAGTTCCATGTATTCTTTTTCAATCTTTCCTCTTTCCAGCGCTGTCAGGCGTTGGAGCTGCATCTCTAAGATGGCCTGGGCCTGTACATCGCTCAGGTCGAAATTTTTCATTAATTTATCTTTGGCTATCTTGGCATCTTTTGACTCCCTGATTGTCTTTATAATTTTATTTATATTATCTACCGCTATCTTTAAGCCTTCTAGAATATGCGCTCGGCGTTCTGCCTTGTCCAGC
This sequence comes from Candidatus Omnitrophota bacterium, assembly GCA_018818505.1. Next base: position 8,589 of record JAHIRR010000291.1, read on the forward strand.
TCGAACTGCGTCCTCCGCCTTACGATGATCTCTCTGTGTTTTATGTAGAATTCAAGGCATTCTTTTAGGTTCAGAACTTTGGGTTTATTGTCTACCAGCGCTAGCATGATAACGCCGAATGTAGTCTCCATCTGCGTGCGCTTGTAAAGCTGGTTCAGAATGACCTGGGCGTTCTGGTCGCGCTTTAAGTCTATTACGACCCTCATGCCTTCTCTATCAGACTCATCTCTTATGTCTGAGATCCCTTCTATCTTTTTATCCTGCACAAGGTCAGCAATATTTTCTATGAGTTTTGATTTGTTTACCTGGTAAGGTATCTCAGTTATAATAATAGCTTCTCTGTTGCCTTTTTGCTGCTCTACGGCTGCCTTTGCGTGAAGCTTCAGGCGGCCCCTCCCTGTTTCAAACGCCTCTTTTATACCTTCCCTGCCGCAGATAATGCCGCCTGTTGGGAAATCAGGCCCTGTTACTATTTTCATCAATTCCTTTATAGTAACGTCTGGATTGGCAATGACCTTTACTATGGCATCAACTATCTCAGTGAGATTGTGCGGCGGGATATTCGTAGCCATGCCAACTGCTATGCCGCTCGAACCGTTTACAAGCAAGTTCGGCAATCGCGCAGGCAGAACACTCGGCTCTTTTAGAGACTCGTCAAAGTTTGGCACAAAATCTACAGTATCCTTGTCGAGATCGTCGAGAAGTTCATCTGCTATGGAAGCCATTCTCGCCTCCGTGTTATGGCTTATGAATCCATTTGACACAAATGAATGACAAGGGCTATCTACCTTTATCGAATAAACCTTTTTTAAGCCCGTATTTTCTGCGGAGACAACTGGATCAAAGATATATCTATTGTTTCTCAGCATTTGATACAGCTGCTCATCTTTTCTGTTCAGTATCTTTTTCAATTTTTCCCAATATTTCTCTATTTTTGTATATCTATCAATATTGTGTCTTTCAAGCCACCCCTTATCCTTTGCATACCCATTGCTCCTGATATAATCAGAAACATAAGGTACGAAATCTGTTTTTGACATAACCCAGCCGCTTTTATTCCTCTCGCAGATCTCTCTTAGCTTGTTGCATTTTCTTTCAGTAACAAAATCTACTTGATCTTTGAACAAATTGAGGTTTTTATGCCCATGTATAAATAATTTAAAGACATTTCTTGTTCTTTGGAATCTATAAGAAGAATCTATGCCAAGCCTCGATAATAAAATCTGCATCTCTTGCATTAATCTCTCGCTGACTGATATGAAAACAACTTCTATATTCTTTAACGAAGAAGACATGTATACGCTGCCATCCCCTTCTGCGTATCCTCTCAGAAAAGAAGTAATTGACGCCTTTGATGAGGAGAATATAATTTCTGGCACAACTCTGCTTTTTGCCCTGCCCGCTTTGAGGCCAAGATTGCTCAAAAATTCTACAACGTGGCGAGAATGAATCTCTAAAGAAGTGTAATTCTTTTTCGTATAGCCTGCGGGAACCCTGACAAACTCGTGAAGCCTGCAATCTGGGAACACCTTCTTAAAACTCTCTTTAAACTTTTCGAGAAAAACCTTATCACTGTTACAAAAACCTATTTTCTTTTTGTCGATATCGCCTTCCGAGACTATCGCCCCTAAAATAAAAGCAAGATCTTTGTCCATGATAACAGGGAGCTTATGATCCTTTCTAGCCCTTCTAAGCTCCGGATAATATGTTATTAAAGATGGGTCTTTTCCGGGGAACAATGAGCTGCTTCTGCTAATTACAGCATAATCTCCTTTTTTGAGCTTACCTAATAACTTCCATTTAAACTGCGGCCTTCCTTTGTCCCCTTTTTGCCAAATAAGTACAGGATGATTAAGGCTCCCGCATAAACTAAACCCTCTATAAGTTTTTATTGTTTTTGTTGGGTGCTTACCCGAATCAAACCATTTTGAAACTTGATTTACTTTATTGTTTACGGACAATGTCTTAAAGGAAACTTTTGAATGATGTGGGATCTGCTCTATTCTCTGCAGGCCTTTTCCCGTAACAATCAAAGAGTCCCCGCTGACGCAGTATCTCATCGCAGCAGCTGAGTCACCGTCGACACTTCCAAAATTGCCTTGACCGTCGATAAGAGGATATCTCAATGAAAAATCCTGCACCATTCGCACAAGAGAATCATACACGGCTGTATCGCCATGAGGATGATATTTACCAAGGCAATTATGCGAGACCATGCCGTTGGCAATAAATTCGTGCTCCCCTTCTACCTGTATATCATAAGTCTCTTGCGGCGCGGATTCCTCTATTGAAACAACTCTTGAAAAATAAGTCTTATTTTCTACTATATCATCAACAAAATTAGAAAGAGGCGAGCCTATCTTCCTTAATTTTTCTCCAATCCCCCAATCCAAAACCTGACATTTTCTCAAAGGTTTCTCAGTAAGATCATTCGCGTACCTAATCTTAGACCCTGTTGAATATTTTATCCCCATTCTGAATTTATTGCCGTTTAAATCCTGATACCAGCCGCCCCCAATATGCCTTGTGCTTAATTCAGCAAAGACATTAGCCCCTGCGTAAGGAATGAGGTCGTGTTTTGAAGGAATTGTTCGCTTAAAAGTCATGCCAAATAATCTAAGCTTCTTCAGTGCCTGGACACAATTGATTTTAGACGCCAATGATAGCGCATTAGACCCTTTAAATTCCAGATTATAGAACATTTCTCTGCTCTCAACTGCTCTTCCCAACACAAAGCTAGGGTTTATCTGTTTTGCTTTATATTTTCTGCCAAAAACTCCTTGATGCTGTAAAAGTATTAACAACCCGTCGATCAGCTCTTCAGAAATCGAACCATAATGTATGACATTTCTTCTGCGATGAATACTGCCGTCGCCCTCAACCAGCCCGGAAACAAAAGCAAATATCACTTCTTTTGGAGATATGTATACTTGCTGTGGGATTTTTTTGGTCTTTGCCTTGCGGCCTTCGAGATGAAAATTTGCCATGAAGAAATCATTGATGCGGTTTCTATTAATCCTTACAGCGTATTGCTTCTTAAGCGGTTTTCCGCACTTTGTAAAGCCCTTGCATATTTTCGTCTCGATTGTTGGTTCATAATCAAATTCCTGTTTGAAAATCGAGCATACCTTTTCCAAAACGCTTCTGCTGGCAGAACAAAAACCCATCCTGTTTCTCTGTCTGCCATTAGATTTTTCGACCCAGCCATCTGATATCAAAAGACCCAAAACATAAGCCATGTCTTCAGTTAAGTAAGCTTGGCATTTGATGTCAGCGCTTTTCAGCTTCACCAAATCTTTGATTTCAGGGTAGTGGGCCCTTGTAACAATATAATCTTCCTTGGTTAATTTCTTTGCCTCTTTCCAGACAAATTCTAAATTTTTATCTAACACCTTAAATTTCTGCGAAGGCGTAACTGTATTAGCAATCCCATTGTCCAGCCTGATCTTCAAAAGACCCTTTTTTGGCATCTCATATAACTGCGTAACAGTCTTCAAACTATGCTGTGTAAACACCCTGTCGCCTCGTCCAATATCCTGGATAGGAACTAGTCCTTTCTCGGTCAATATAAGTGTGTCTTTAACAAAGCATTCGCCAACGATTCTTGCAGATTTTTTGTAGGGCTTGCTGTGCTCCAGGCCTAGATCCATCATTGCGTAGAGAATACGCCTGTGTACTGGCTTTAAGCCATCGCGGATATCAGGCAAGGCCCTGCCCACAATTACGCTCATCGCGTAAGTGAGATAGGAAGTCTTCATCTCGTTTTCGATGTAAACCGGTATTAGTTTTTCGTTTTGCGCGTACATCCTTGCCTCTCTTGCTGCCTTGCTAGGGACAAGCGACAAGGGACAAGGAGTATCTAAACCCCCTTGTCTCTTGTCCCATGTCTCTTGTCCCTAAATATCTAAATTAGTCACCTCAAGCGCGTACTTGTCTATGAACGCTTTTCTGGGTTCGACCTGGTCGCCCATAAGTACCGTGAACATCTCATTGGCTACGACTGCGTCCTCCATGGCCACCTTTAGAAGCGTGCGCGTCGCAGGGTTCATAGTAGTCTCCCAGAGCTGTGTCGGGTTCATTTCGCCCAGACCTTTATATCTTTGTATGTGCAGCCCTTTTCTCGCTATCTCTTGCACGTAACTAAGGCATTCTTTTAAAGTGTCCAGGCCTTTTATATCATCTTCTGACTCCATCTTAAAATCATTCTTTTTTGTGCTTGCATCGAGCTGAAATACCTGCTCGATCTTAAAGCCCATCTTCTCTATCTTCTCAGTGATCTTCTCTGCGTCCCTTGCCTCGTAAAACTCCACTACATGGCCACTCTTTTCGCCTATTTCAACATCCTTACCCAGCTCTTTTTCGAGCTTCTTTATGGCCTTTGCCAGCTCTTCGTCATCATAGAGAAATTGGGCATTTCCCTCCACTTTTACCATATAAATGGGTAGTTTTTTGGTCTTCTTGCTCCTAAAACTTAGGTATTTTGGCAATTTCACTCCACGCCGCTCTATAGCCCTTGCCAGCTTGCCAAACTCCAAAACCAGGTTTAATAACTCCTTGAGCTGCTTGTCTTTAAAGGTCTTTTTGTCCTTGGCCCGCGTAAGCACCATGCCATCTGTGCCAAGATCAAACAAGAAATCATTTAATTGTTTCTCAGTCTCTACATACTCCTCCCGCTTGCCCCTCTTTACCTTATAAAGGGGCGGCAAGGCAATATACATATGACCCTTTTCTATAATCTGTGGCATTTGTCTAAAAAATAAAGTTAAAAGAAGTGTTCTAATATGCGAGCCATCTATATCTGAATCAGTCATAATAATTACCTTGTGGTATCTCAGCTTCTCCAGATTAAATTCCTCTCCTACGCCTGTGCCAAGCGCACTTATAATAGTACGGATCTCTTCATTGGCAAGCGCCTTATCAAGCCGTGCCTTTTCTACATTCAGGATCTTTCCTTTAATAGGAAGGATCGCTTGAAATCTGCGGTCTCTGCCCTGCCTGGAAGAACCACCTGCTGAATCTCCCTCTACTATATACAGTTCACACAGGCTCGCGTCTCTCTCAGAACAGTCCGCGAGTTTGCCTGGCAGAGATGTTGAATCCAGCGCGCCTTTGCGCCTGGTAAGCTCTCTTGCCTTGCGAGCAGCTTCTCTTGCTCGCGCAGCAAGTATTGCCTTTTCAATGGCCTTGTTCGCGACTGACGGGTGTTCTTCAAAATATGAACTGAGGTTTTCATTCACAATAGAAACAACAATGCCCTCGACTTCACTATTGCCAAGTTTAGTCTTTGTCTGGCCCTCAAATTGAGGGTTTGGCACCTTGAGGCTTACTACGCATGTCAATCCCTCTCGTATGTCTTCGCCGGAGATAGATACGTCTGAAGATTTAAGCAGGTTTTTATTTTTACAATATTGATTAACGGTCCTTGTAAGGGCAGATTTAAATCCGCTGAGATGCGTGCCGCCTTCGATTGTATTTATATTGTTTACAAAGGTAAATATATTCTCTGAATACGCGTCATTATATTGGAGCGCGATCTCGCACGAAACCCCGTCTTTTTCACCTACAAAATAGATCACTTTCTTGTGTAGCGCGTTTTTGTTCCTGTTAAGATGTTCGACGAACGATACGATGCCCCCGGAATAGAAAAACTCCGCCTCTTTTTCTTTGCCCTCATGCTCTAATGTTATTTTCAGGCCCTTGTTTAAAAACGCGAGTTCTCTTAAGCGGTTTGATAGGGTCTCGAAGGAAAATTCTATTACGCCCTTGAAAATCTCTTTGTCCGCCTTGAACGTAACGCTCGTACCTGTGGTCTTTGCCTTACCGACCACTGTGAGCTTCGAAGCAGTCTTGCCCTGTTCATATTCCTGATGATAGACTTTCCCGTCCCTTTTTATCTCTACCTCGAGCCATTCGCTAAGCGCGTTTACAACGCTTACGCCTACACCGTGCAGCCCGCCTGATACCTTATAAGAACGGTGGTCAAACTTACCTCCTGCGTGAAGGGTGGTTAAGACGACCTCGACAGCAGGCTTTTTCTGCGTCTTGTGCATGTCCACTGGTATGCCGCGGCCATTATCTGTAACGGTTACGCTATTGTCCACATGAACAGTTACCTCTATCTTGTCGCAATAGCCGGCCATTGCCTCATCCACAGAGTTATCCACTACTTCATACACAAGATGATGAAGGCCTCTTGCTGAGATGTCTCCTATATACATGGCAGGCCGCTTTCTTACTGCATCAGCGCCTTCCAGCACCTGGATAGTCCGAGCATCATATTTTTGTTCCTGCTTTGCCATTATGTAATATTCCCCATCCTGAACCGGATGTCTTCTATTTTATACTGCTCTAATTCCTTCTTTATGTCCCTTAATATAAAGCGCTTTTTTAAGCTAAGGCTATAAAGCCATGTGGAACTATCTACTTCTACTGTTAAGATCTTGCGCGTCAAACTAACCGGCCGCGAATGCAGAATAGCTCTTTCTCCAGCCGCCTTTTCCCATGCCTGCGATATCTTTTCTTTTTTACCAGGCCCTTGCTCTTCTATTTTCTTTACTATCTTGCGCAGTATGCCTTTTATGTCTTCGGTGTGGCCTGTTCTTCTTTTCACAGCAATAAATTACGCGAGCTGCATGGGAAGCACCAGATACAAGTACCAGTCCTCTATCCTTATTACAGCTGGCTTGTCATGCCCTGCTACTTCTATCTCCAACTCATCCTTTGGTATTACCTTTAAAGCATCAAGGAGATAACTCGGGTTAAAACCCACTGTCATCTCGTGGCCTTTATAGGTAGTCTCTATTTCTTCCCTTGCCTCCCCTATGTTTGGATTGGCTTTAGAGATCACGATCTTATCCTTCAATATATCCATTTTTATAGACCTTGAATCTTGTGTGGTCAGAAGCGCCGCCCTTTTCACGCCCAGCAAAAACTGTTCCCTATTGACAACTATCTTATCTTTCAAGTGTTTTGGTATGATCTGCTCGTAGTTCGGAAACTCGCCTTCTATGAGCCGTGAAATAATCGTGACGTTCTCCAACTCAAACCTCGTCTGGTTTTCACCAAACGTTATCTTGACCTCGCCCTCATCTTTTAAAACCCTGTTTAATTCATATATAGTCTTTGACGGCACAATAATCGATTTATCCGGCGCTTCCCTGCCCAGGTCTTTTTTAATAAGGCTCAGCCTCTTCCCATCTGTGGCCACTATTAAAAGTTGGTTTGATTTAAATACAAATAGCGCCCCATTTAAAACATACCTTGTCTCGTCATGAGAAATAGAAAAATGTGTCATGCTCAACATTTGCTTTAAGAGCGGCTGCTCCATTATCATGTGCGGCTCTTTTTCAAACTCCGGAAGTTTCGGGAAATCCTCTTTCGGCAAACCCAGTATTTTAAAGAAGCATTTGCCGCACTTTATTGTCATCGCGTTGTTCTTCAGTGTGCTTATAATAATATCCTCGTCTGGCAATTCCTTAATGATCTCGTTAAATCTCTTTGCGGGCACAGTTAATGCGCCGCTCTCTTCTACTTCTGCGTTCAGTGTAGATGAGATGCCTATATCAAGATCTGTGCTTGTGAGCTTGACAGTGTTTTTCTCCGCTTCAATCAATACATTAGACAATATAGGCAAGCTGCTTTTTGATGATATGACGTTTTGCACGTTTTGTGTATTTTTTATAAGGTCATTTTTGATTATTTTTAATTTCATAAACATCCCCCAGAGTTATTATATTATTAGTTTTGTCCATTGAAAATTAATAGTCTTAGTATTAAGCGGCGTTGATATGTTGATAACCGCGAAAACCAACCCCTTCATTATAGTTATGAAATAAAAATTATCCACAAAAAAATACTACTTATTCACACTGCTAACCATTTATCTCGAGCATAAGACGGTTGACCAAGTTCTTAACATTTTGGTCCCTCTTGATTTCTTCCTGTATTTTGCCGCAGGCATGTATGACAGTAGAGTGGTCCCTTCCGCCAAACTGTTCGCCGATGTCAGGAAGCGTGGAGTTCGTGAGCTCTCTTGAAAGATACATGGCCATGTGCCTGGGGTAGGCGATTTGCTTAGAGCGCTTCTTGGCCTTTAGGTCAGAGGGCCTCACATCAAAATAATCAGCGACCTTTTGCTGGATAAGCGCCACAGATATTTTCTTCTCCCCTGCCATAAGCACATCCTTAAGCACATCTTTTGCAAGCGCCATAGAGACCTTGGTGTTTGCCATGGATGCGTACGCGATGACCTTTATTAGGGCTCCTTCGAGCTCGCGGATATTTGTCTTTATTTGTTCAGCTATAAAATATAATACATCTTCTGGCAGAGTGACAGCGTTACGCTCTGCCTTTTTCTTTAATATAGCTATGCGCGTCTCAAGATCTGGCGGCTGTACATCTGTTACCAGGCCCCACTCAAATCTTGAGACAAGCCTTTCTTCAAGGCCTGGTATAGTCTTGGGCGCCCGGTCGCTAGAGAGCACGATCTGCTTGTGCGCGTCGTAGAGCGCGTTGAAGGTGTGAAAGAACTCCTCCTGCGTGGACTCTTTACCAGCGATAAAATGCACATCGTCTATCAATAGCACATCGACCTTACGGTATTTTTCCCTGAATTTCGGCGTGGTCCTGTTCTGGATAGCGTTTATGAGTTCATTAGTAAAGCTCTCGCTTGAAGTGTAAAAGAGCGTCGTGTTCTTGTGCATCTCTGAGACATAGTGGCACGCTGCCTGCATGAGATGAGTCTTGCCTAATCCCACACCGCCATAAATAAAAAGCGGGTTGTAGGCCTTTGCAGGCGATTCAGCTATGGCCATGGTGGCCGCGTGGGCGAAACGATTGGACGACCCGACTACAAATCCTTCGAATGTATACCTGGGGTTCAGATAAAACGGTTTTTTCTGCGCTGGGTTTTCGGGTAGGGAAATTCTTTTTGTGTCCACTCCCTTCTCCCGCGCAGGGGGCCTTATGCCAAATGTTATTGGCACGGTCCTGCCGATGGTTTTTAAAATAGATATATTCAATATATCTCTGTAATGGTCGTAGATCCAATCTTTGAAAAAATTAGACGGCACCTCTATCACAAGGGTGTCCTCTGTCAGCGACGAGAGACTGGTTTGTGTAAACCAGTTATCAAAGGCCCTTTGCCCTATTTCCTGTTTTGTGTGATCAAGGATTTTATCCCAGATATTAGATAGGTCATTGCTCATAGGTTCACACATTATAACAGGGAGGTTTTATGTTTTCAAGAGAAATCTTTCCCCTTGACGGTATATTTAAATATGTTATAATAAATGTTCTATAGATAAGGAGAGATTGTCGTGAAAAAACATCTTACTAGAAAAAGCCTCATAAAGCGGAAACGAAAGCATGGTTTTAGAAAAAGGACGCGCACTGCCAAAGGCAGGGCCATCTTAAGACGTAGACGCAAGAAAGGCCGCAAGAGACTCTCTGCTTAATGAAAAAGCGCTCCTTTACAAGGAAAGAGCATCTCAAGAAAAATCAGGCAATAAAAGCAGTTTTTGACAAAGGCACTCGCTTCAGAAGCAAGCTAGTCACAGTATTTTCGCTTAAGAGAAATAATAACTCGGGCGTAAATAGGGTCGCGTTTGCGGTAAGAAAAGGGTTGTATAATAAAAAGCCTAGCTTGAGAAATAGATATAGACGAGTCCTGCGAGAAGCCTATAGAAAGACAAAAGAATTCATGCCTGGCGGCCATGATATGATCGTACTGGCCACAAATCTTACCAGGCAGACAAAAAGTACCAGCCTGGAACAAGAACTAATCCATGTATTTAAAAAATGTGTTAAAAAATAGTATAAATTTTTATCGTAACTACTTGTCGCAATTGACATTACGCAAATGTAGATACTATCCATCCTGCTCAGAATATACGCTCGAGGCAATAGAACATAAGGGCGCATTCCAGGGACTATTAAAAGGGGCATTGCGGATACTAAGATGTAACCCTTTATTCCCAGGTGGATACGACCCCGTACGAAAACCGAAAACCGAAAACCGAGAGGATAAAGATGGAAAAACGATTGTTAATAGCAGTGGTGCTTTCGATTCTAGTGATGCTGGTGTATCCTTTGTTCATGGCAAAGATCAACCCGCCACCCATTGAGACAGAGTTAATTACACAAACACTTGAAAAACAAGAGTTTGTCGAAATAGAACCTGTGGAAGCAGAACAAGAAATCATTGCCTCCGGGTCTTTTGAAAACGAAAAATATGCATTAGACTTATCTGATGTAGGCGGCTCAATACAAAAAATCCGGATAAAAGATGGGAAGAGGCTTGACATTGATCTAGTGGAAAAGGCATTTTACCAGGCAGGAGTTTTGTCAATCGAAGGCAAGGGTGCGCTGCAAGGATTATCATCACAACAATTTGCAATCAAAAGAGATACAAATTCGCTTTATGCAGAAAAAGATGGACTCGCGATAGAAAAACAGGTAAGATTTTTAAAAGATCAATACGCGCTGAATGCTTACATAAAAATAACAAACAATTCTAGCTCAACTCAGAATCTATCTTTCGAGCTTACCACTGCGTCAAACATATCTGATAAAGAGGCGTGGGAATCAAGGTATATTGGCGTAGATGTTTTGTATAAAGATGGCAAGGTAGCAAGGATAGCAAAGGCTAACTCTAAGAATTACAATAAGTTATACCAAACCAATATCGAATGGCTTGCATTAAGAAATAAATATTACTCAATTATTGCCCGGCCTGATTTTATACCGTCAGGCGTGTTTACTAACAATATACAGGGTTCTCCTGTTATAGGATTTATTGTTGATGAAAGGATCGTGCCCGGGGAAACAAAGACATATAAGCTTCTTTTCTATATGGGCCCGACAGAAGGCATTGAATTAGAAAAGGCTGACAAGTCTTTTGGCAAGGCATTATATTTTGGCAAATTAACAAGTATAATTTTAGTGCTTTTGGGCGTATTGAAATTTTTCTATGGCATTTTTCATAACTATGGCATTGCCATATTATTGCTTACATGCTGCATCAGTTTTTTGCTTTTCCCCCTGTCATTTAAAAGCCTGAAATCCATGCGTAAACTCCAGGAACTGCAGCCGCATATAGAAAAGGTACGCCAGGAACACAAGGATAATCCGCAGAAGCTTAACAAGGAAATAATGGAAGTTTATAGACGGTATAAGGTAAATCCCATGGGCGGGTGTTTCCCAATGTTCTTACAGATGCCAATATTTATCGCGTTATACCAAACCCTTATGAGGTCAGTTGAGCTCAAGGGCGCACACTTTTTGTGGATAAAGGACCTTTCCATGCCAGACGCTGCGTTTCATCTTCCGTTCAGCCTGCCTTTTCTGGGCAGCGCAATAAATCTATTGCCAATTTTGATGATAGGTGCTATGATAATACAACAGAAACTTTCGCAGGGTAGTGCAAGCGCCAGTCAGACAGATCAGCAGAAGATGATGGCTTCTATAATGCCGGTCATGTTTGGATTTATCTTTTACTCTTTGCCAGCTGGCCTGGTGTTGTATTGGCTGACTAATACCTTGCTTACAAGTACATTACAATTCTTTGCCTTACGAAAATCATGACTCCTCATAAACAGAATTTACAGGAGATAGAGATAGAAGCAAAGACAGCGCAGGATGCGATCAGGATAGCCCTATCTAAATTAAAGATGAACAGATCTGAGGTAGATGTAAGGGTGTTACGAGAAGAGCACAAAGGCCTATTTAGCATGAATGGCTCAAAATTAGCTAAAGTAAGAGTTAGCAAGAAGTTACAAAAAAAATGATACGGTTATGATACGGTTAGTGAGCAGACAATTTATGGAGCGAAGCCCCGCCCTTTCGCAGAAAGGGCGGGACGAAGCGAGATAAATTGTAGGCCGAAGGCCGTCTGCGAACTAACCCCGCCCTTTTGTTTGGTGCGTTTCGCATTTCGTATATACCATCAATTTACAGTGCGCAACGCCTACTGTAAAACGAAGCGCCTTAAACAAAAGGGCGGGGTAAATTCAGCCAAATCACTTACGAAAATCTTCGATTTTCGTAAGTGATGGCCTCATTTATGGGAAAGATCATAGCGATTTGCAATCAAAAAGGCGGAGTAGGAAAGACCACAACAGCTATTAATCTTGGGTATTCTCTTGGCTTAAGAGGGAAAAAAGTATTGCTTATAGATTTCGATCCTCAGGGTAATGCAACTAGCGGCGTGGGAGTTGATAAAGCAAAGATTGAAAAGAACATTTATGATGTTTTGATTAATAATATTAAGCCTGTGGATATTATACAGAAACTGTATAATTCAGAGTTTAAGTTGATCCCATCCAGTATAAATCTTACTGGCGCAGAAATAGAGCTCATAAGCCTGATGAAAAGAGAATACAGGCTCAAGACCGCTCTCGAAGGTATTAAATCAGAATATGATTTTATTATCATTGATTCACCGCCTTCATTAGGGCTTTTAACCATCAATGCCCTAACAGCAGCTGATTCAGTTCTAATACCCATACAATGCGAATATTATGCTTTAGAAGGCCTTAGTCAGCTTTTAAACACCATAAACCTGGTAAAGGATAATCTTAATCCTGGCCTGGAAGTGGAAGGGGTGCTGTTGACCATGGCTGATTATAGGACAAACCTTACCTCTGAGGTAATAGGCGAGGCCAGGAAGTTTTTCAAAGAAAAGGTCTTTACCACGATTATACCTAGAAGCATAAGATTAAGCGAAGCGCCTGGTTTTGGCAAGCCAATACATATGTATGACAAGAGCTCAATGGGCTCAAAGACATACGAAGCGCTTGCAACAGAGCTTTTGGGTGAAGTAGCAGATAGTGTCATGAAAGAAACCACAGAGCACACAGAGTAAATACTAAATTTTCTCTGTGTGCTCCAAAATGATACCCTGGATAGATTTCTTTAATGAAATCTTCGAAACATAAATGCTGATTTATATGAAAGCTATGGACAAGAAGATAGGTCTTTTGATTAATTTTAGTATTCCAAGGCTTAAAGAAGGAAGAAATAAAAAGGCTAATTTTATGAGAACACAGAGAGTTTTATTATAAAAATCTCTGTGTTCTCTGTGGTATCTTTTTGACAGTACCAAGCAGCAAATAAGGAGGGAGCGCAAGAATGGAGAAAAGAAGTCTCGGAAGAGGTTTAGGGGCGCTTATCCCAGGGACCCCATACCACAAGGGTACGGGGCAGGCAAGGGAAACCGAGGGAGTTACCACCTTATTAAAGGCTGGTAAGGGTCAGGGTGTGGTTAATTTGTCGCTAGATAGGATCCAAGCTAATAAATATCAGCCAAGAGGGGATTTTGACAAAGAGGCATTAAATGACCTTGCTAATTCTATACGCGAAAAAGGGCTTATCCAGCCTATTTTAGTAAGAGAGGCGCAAGGTGGGTATGAGCTGATAGCAGGAGAAAGGCGATTTAGAGCTGCGCAACATATTGGTTTAAAAGAAATCCCATCGATAATTAAAGATGTTTCAGACCTTGATTCTTTGGAACTTTCTATAATAGAGAATATCCAGAGAGAAGACTTGAACCCTATTGATCAGGCAAAGGCATATAAGAGGCTTGTCGAAGAGTTTAATATGACTCAAGATAAGATTGCTGATACGATTGGCAAGGATAGGGCAACCATAGCAAATATTCTCAGACTGTTAAAGTTGCCAGCCAAGATCCAGGAGCATGTTTCACGTGGAACCATTTCTATGGGTCATGCAAGGGCAATATTAAGTCTACCAACTGAGAACGAGCAAAACCGGCTCTGCACAAAGGTTTTGAAAAATGACCTATCTGTAAGAGACACAGAGAGATACGCAAAAAAAATGGCTACACATTCAAAGAAA
>JAHIRR010000292.1 GCA_018818505.1 Candidatus Omnitrophota bacterium
ATTTGTCACAGGCACCTCTGCTGTAGGAATAAGAAACAGGTCGTCATCCTTTAGACAATACATATCTTCTTCAAGGTTTGGCAGCTGGCCTGTAGCTGTCATGCTGGCCCTGTTAACCAGGAAGGGTGGAAATACCTCGTTATAGCCATGCTCCTTTGTGTGTAGATCCAGCATAAAGTTAATAAGTGCCCTTTCGAGTTGTGCACCCATTCCTTTAAAGAGGCAAAATCCTGTACCAGCTATCTTGGCTGAGCGAGGAAAGTCTAGTATGTCGAGATTTTGTCCTAACTCTATGTGGCTCTTTGGCTTAAAGTCAAATTTAGGAGTGTCTCCCCAATCACGAACCACTTTATTGGTACTTGGCCTCCCCACAGGTATGGATTTATGGGGTATGTTTGGGATATTGAGCATCAAAATGCCTATTTTTTGGTTTATCTGCCCCACCTTGCCATCTAAATCAGCTATTTTCTGGGATATAGCCTTCATCTTAGCTATGACATCTGGGTTGGGCTTACCACCCTTGGAGGCCTTGTTCTTGTCTGACTTTAGAGCCTCTACCTCTGCCAGGATTTTACGGCGCTCTTGATCCAGATCCAGAAGCTCCTTTATGTCAAGCTTCAGACCCCTATTCTTTATTGCCTTTTTTACTATGTCCGGGTTTTCTCTGATAAATCTTATGTCTAACATAGCGCTCCTTCTAACCATCATGGGCAACCCCGGAGGTTGCCGTACGGCAACCTCCGGGGTTGCCCAAGCTAACTATCCTTTGATTACTCCAAGAGGTCTCATTCTGGCGATCTTTTTTGAAATGCCTGCCTGGTGTACTACATCCACTACTCTCTCAACATCCTTATATGCCTCTGGCGCTTCTTCAGCTAAAGTAGACCTGCCTTTTGCCCTAATTATTATACCACTTCTGTCAAATAATTCCTTATCTATTCTTCGGCCGCTGCATTTTCTTATAGCAGCGGAACGGGACATGCGTCTTCCTGCGCCATGGCAGGCTGAGCCAAAGGTTTCCTGCATTGCGCCCTGAGTACCTGCAAGCACATAAGAAAAACTACCCATATCACCTGGAATAATCACTGGCTGGCCTGTTTCCTGATATCTCTGGGGTATATCTGGATGATGCGGCGGAAATGCCCGTGTAGCGCCTTTTCGATGCACACACAGTGTTTTTTCTTTTCCGTCGATATTATGCCTTTCCATCTTGGCAATGTTATGCGCTACGTCATATACAAGATGCAATCCCAAATCACTCCAACTCTTATTAAAAATCCTCTCAAAAACTAGGCGCATGAGATACATTAGACACTGCCTATTGCTCCATGCATAATTCGCAGCGCATTTCATGGCAGAAAAATATGCCTTTCCTTCTGGCGAATCCAGGGGTGCGCATGCAAGCTGCTTGTCAGGCACATTTATATTATACTTGCTCAAACATCTTACCATGCCTTTTACATAGTCGTCGCATACCTGATAACCAAGGCCGCGTGAACCAGAATGGATCATGACTGTAGCCTGGCCTTTAAAGAGTCCAAAGATATTTGCTATTTTATCGTCGTAGATCTCGTCAACTACCTGTATCTCCAGGAAATGATTTCCAGATCCAAGCGTTCCTGACTGCTTCCTGCCTCTTTCATATGCCCTATCAGAAACCTTATCTGGGTCTGCGCCCTCCATACAACCTTTATTCTCTGTATATTCAAGATCCTCCTTTACGCCATAACCTTTTTTAACAGCCCATCCAGCACCTTTAAGAAAGATCTCGCTTTCTTCTTTGTCGCTCACTCTGATATCTCCGCTTGAACCAACGCCACAGGGGATATTATTGAATAAACTATTAATTAAATTTTCCAATTTTGGTTTTATATCTTTTTCTATCAAATCGCTTCGCACAAGCCGGACGCCACAATTTATGTCATAACCTACACCTCCTGGTGAAACCACGCCTTTATTCTTCGAATCTGTAGCTGCTACGCCGCCGATTGAAAAACCATAACCCCAGTGGATATCAGGCATGGCGAGTGAGTATTTAACTATACCTGGCAAGAACGCTACATTTGCTACCTGCTCAGGCGCCTTGTCTTTGAGGATTTCTGGGAGAAGATGCTCGCTTGCGTAGATAATGCCAGGGACTTTCATTCCTGGCTTGTAAGAGGCGGGGATTTTCCAGCGATAATTATCTATCTTTTCTATCTTATACATCAAAAATTATTTTGCAGGTAAAGCCTGCTTTGTCTTTTTCTATTTTAAGATCATGGAAGGTGACTGCTTTGATTTCTGTCTGAAGGTCGGTATTTTCGAGGTCTACGCTTTCGCCTGAGGATTCTGCGATTAGACTATTCTTGTCTAATTCCTGAATTGCAAAACTACTGAAAACTATCTGGTCTTTATTAAAAATATATAGAAG
>JAHIRR010000293.1 GCA_018818505.1 Candidatus Omnitrophota bacterium
AAGGATCAGGAGATCGATCTATCAACGCCGTGGCCCAGGTGGTCTTTTGCCAGCGAGATCAAGAAAAAGTTTGATATAAACCCTGATGACCCTGCTGAAGAATGGATCAAAAAGCTTAAGAAAAAAGGCATGGATTTTAAGGGAAAGGATGTTACGCGCTCGCAGATAGTGAACATAATCTCAGAGATGCTGGAGCC
The DNA here is from genome assembly GCA_018818505.1 of Candidatus Omnitrophota bacterium. The sequence continues at coordinate 198 of JAHIRR010000293.1, forward strand.
CGAGACAAAGGATAAGCCGATGTTTGTAGTGGATCTATTTGCCGAGCTTTGCCCATTGGCAAAGAAACAGAAGGATAATCCTTTGCTGACAGACAGGTTTGAGCTTTTTATAGGCGGCATGGAAGTGGCAAATGCATATTCAGAGCTGAATGACCCGATTGAACAAGAAAAGAGATTTAAAGAACAGCTTGTGGGCCAGGAAGGTACAAAGAAGATCGACGAAGACTTTGTCAGGGCCTTGGAATACGGCATGCCGCCAGCAGGCGGCTTAGGCATAGGCATTGACAGGCTCGTGATGCTGCTCGCGAACCAGCCGTCGATCAGAGATGTGATACTGTTCCCACAGCTAAAACCGGAGAAATGAGATTGCTTCGTCGCTTCGCTCCTCGCAATGACAAATAGAGTGTCATTGCGAGCGAGGCGAAGCAATCTCAAAAACAATGCGATACGAATTTTGGATCAGTTTTAGATACTTAGTCTCAAAGCGCAGGGAGAAGTTTATCTCTATTATCAGCCTTATCTCTATAATGGGCGTGGCTGTTGGCGTAATGGCGCTTATAGTGGTGCTGGCTGTTATGAGCGGGTTTGACAATGACCTGCGCGAGAAGATCGTGGGCACGAATTCGCATATTGTAATAGAGAAGGACGGAGGGATCGCGAATTACAATCAGCTTGTCGATGAGATAAACAGGATGCCGCATGTAGTAGCGAGCGCGCCTTTTGTAAATGGCCAGGCGCTTATCAGGCAAAAAGATAAAGTCACTGGTGTGATCTTCAGGGGCATAGATCTTGAGAAAGAAAAACGCGTAACTAATATAGCAAAGTATTTAGCCGCAGGTACACTTGAATTAGATAAAGACAGTGTGTTGATAGGCAGGGAGCTCGCGTGGAGATTGAATCTCGCGATCGACGATGAGATATCATTGATATCAGCCGCAAGCCCAAAGCCAAGGCCTTTTAAAATAGTCGGGATATTTAACTCAGGCATGTTTGACTATGACATGAATCTGGTTTTTACAAGCATTGAAGGCGCTCAGGAGTTTTACGCAGTCGAGGGAATGGCAGGCGGTATAGGCGTAAAGGTCGATAATCTGCATAACGCGGACCAGATAAGAGACCAGATCCAATCCGAGATAGGATTTGATTTTTGGGCAAGGAGCTGGTCAGATCTAAACAAGAATCTTTTCAGCGCATTGAAACTGGAAAAGATAACCATGTTTATAATACTTGCTTTAATCGTGCTTGTCGCGTGTTTTAATATAATAAGCACGCTAATAATGATGGTAATGGAAAAGACAAAAGACATAGGCATCCTGAAATCCATTGGCGCCACAAATGCAAAGATAAGAAACATCTTTATGTTAAACGGATTTTTCATAGGATTTACAGGTACTGCCCTGGGCGCAGCAGGCGGATTTTTATTATGCCATTTGCTGGACAAATACGAGTTTGTAAAACTGCCAAGAGACATTTATTATATAGATAAGCTTCCTGTGAATTTAAATTTGATAGATGCAGCGACTGTAATTATAGCAGCAATTGCAATAAGTTTAATCTCCACCTTGTACCCTGCATGGCAGGCAGCAAGGATGGAACCAGTAGAGGCGTTGCGCTACGAGTAAAACCTGGACAACTTCGTAAGTTACCCAAGTGGGTAACTTACGAAGTTGTCCAGGGATAATATATGCTTCGAGCTGAAGGAATAAACAAAATATATAAAAATGGCAAGAAGGGCCTGCGGGTTTTGCAGGATGTTGATCTGGAGATTAAAAAGGGCGAGGCATTGGCAATAGTAGGGCCGTCAGGCGCTGGCAAGTCAACGCTCTTACATATCTTAGGAGGCATAGACAGGCCCAGTTCAGGCAAGGTGGTTTTTGAAAATCAGGATTTATATGCATTGCGCGACAATAAGAGAGCTGAGATTAGAAATAAGAAGATAGGATTTGTGTTTCAGTTTTATCACTTACTGCCGGAGTTTACTGCGCTTGAGAATGTATTAATGCCAATGCTTCTTAAGGGACAAGGGACAAGGGACAAGGGACAAGGGTTGTTAAGAGAGCTTGGCTTAGGCGAGAGGTCGCGGCATAGGCCATCCGAGCTTTCTGGCGGGGAGCAGCAAAGGGTTGCGATTGGCCGGGCGCTCATAAATGATCCAGATATACTTCTCTGCGATGAGCCAACAGGAAACCTGGATTCGAAGATGGGCAAAGAGATACTTGATATTTTACTCGGACTTAATAAAAAGAATCGCGCGACGATCGTTATTGTCACGCATGATAAAGAAATCGCGAAGAGGACAAATAGGGTTGTAGAAATTAGAGACGGGAGGATATTATGACAAAGGTTTACATCAATGGCGGGTATTTTGACAAGAAGGATGCGAAGATCTCTGTTTTTGACCATGGCCTCTTATACGGGGATGGCG
>JAHIRR010000294.1 GCA_018818505.1 Candidatus Omnitrophota bacterium
CAATCCTGATCATGCACCGACGCACTTTTATATGGGCTTGACCTACAACAACCTGGGGCGCTACGATGCTGCGGTGACATCCTATAAAAAAGCCTTGAAAATCGAGCCGGATTCGGCGCCAATACTTTACAATCTGGGGATTGCATATGGCGGGCTGGAAGACGGCAAAGCAGAATTTGAAGCCTTCAAACAGGCAATTCGAGTCGATCCTGATTTTGCTCCGGCGCATTATAATATGGGGCTTATCTATCTCAACAACAGCGATAAGGCAGCAGCACTGGAAGAATATAAAATTTTAAAAGAACTCAATCCGGACATGGCTGAAATGCTGTTTAAACAAATTTACTAAATAGATCTGTTCCACGCTCTATTTAGGTATAAGTACTATCATTGTTAAATCTCCTTTTATTTAATGTATGCGTAAATCTGCGCTGATCAATATTTAATCTGCCAATCGTTAAATCGAAGGTATGACCTTATCGGAGAACATGCCATGTTGAAATAGGACTGGATATCACATCATCACCTGCCCACCTAATATTGAAAATATCACAACAATTTGGTATGCATAAAAAAGGATTTTATGGAAGCCGCCATAAAAATTTAATGAGCATTATTTTCGAGATACCTCTATGACCTATCTCAATCTCCTGTGAAGATAGATAGTTGCAAGCTATCAAAGTTTTTTACACGCTCAATTGTTATCGGTTATCTAAATGTATCTGCGATTTTTAGATTTTGGGGAAACCACAATATATGGGTTTTTCCATAATTTCTAAAATCAACACTATTTATTATGTGCTACGCTGTTTGGGCGATATTAATCAGAGAATATTAAATTCCATCTTCTCCACATGCTAATATTTGCAATTCCGATTCTTTCTATGCTACCTATGTTATTATAATAATATAAGCTGAAGATTTTAGAAAAGATTGTTTTTCTTATTTTGCATGTTGGGAGGATTTTTCAATGACTAAAAAACCAACCTATGAGGAATTGGAGCGTAGGATTAAGGAATTAGAGCAAGATGCGTTAGAGCGCATGCGGGTGGAAAAGGCACTCAAGCCAAATGCAGAGCAAATAGATCTCTCCAATATAGAGCTGGAAAATCCCCATCTGGTTGATGGTAAGTATTCTATCAAGGATTTGATTGACATCGAAAGTCTACATAAAACTCTTGAAAAATTTTCCTTAGCCACAGGATTTACTACGGGATTTCTTGAGTACCCGTCACAAGAGATTTTGATAGCTACAGGCTGGAGGGATATCTGCACAAAATTTCATCGAGCTTTTCCCGAATCGGCAAAGCATTGTAAAGATAGCAATATTTATTTGACGAAGCAATTGAAAGAACTGCAAGAATTAAACATAAAACCATGTAAAAACGGGTTGGTGGATGGAGCAACACCCATCGTCATCAAGGGGAAAAACATAGCATATCTAGCTGTCGGACAGATCTTGTTTGAAGAGCCAGATATTGAGCGATTTAAAAAGCAAGCTGAAATGTATGGTTATGATTTAGAATCCTATTTGGAGGCTTTAAGCGAAGTTCCGGTCGTAAGTGAAGATCAGTTCGAAAATGCACTCTCTTTTTTAAGCGAACTGGCTGTGATGATTGCAGAAACAGGGCTTAACAACCTGGAACTCAAAGAAAGAACGAGGGAATTAGAGGAAGAAATCACTCAGCGCAAGCTGACGGAAAAAACACTCCAGGAGAGTGAGGAACATTTCCGTAAATTAGCAGAAGAATCATTTGAAGCAATTGTATTCCATGAAAAAGGTGTAATTCTTGACGCAAATAGCCAATATTATAAAATGTTTGGCTATAATCCAGAAGAATTGGCCGGAAAGGATGCAATTTCATTAACAGCAACCCCTGAATCAGTTGAGAATATTAAGAAACAAATTTATATAAATAATTTGGGCTCTTACGAAGCAACTGGAGTGAAAAAAGATGGAACAAAGTTTCCGATGGAAATTCGTGGTAGATTGACCAGCTACAAAGGGTACAAAGTGCGCATGGCAGTAATTCGGGATCTCACGGGGCAAAAGCAGTCAGAAAGGGAGCTGCGAATGAGCGAACAGAAGTATCGTCTTCTCGTGGAATCCACGCCTGATTGGGTTTGGATATGTGACGAAGAAGGTCGCCATACGTTTTCCAACAAGGCCGTAAAAAAGATCTTGGGGTTTGAGGTTCAGGAAATACTGGGCGCTTCGGCCTTTGGCCTGATGCATCCTGAAGACCGGAAAAGCACTCAAAAGTGGTTTCAAAATGCCCAGAAACAGAAAAGGGGTTGGAGAGGGTCTGTCATACGTTGGCAGCATAAGGATAAATCTATACGATTCTTGGAGACAATTGCCGAGCCGATTCTTGACGCCAAAGGTAACCTGACCGGCTTTACCGGTATTGATCGTGACGTCACCGCTCGTAAACACTCAGAAGTTGAATTGCAAAAAACGTATGATGAAC
>JAHIRR010000295.1 GCA_018818505.1 Candidatus Omnitrophota bacterium
AAAATAGAGTCTTATACCTGCATCAGGATAATTTTGATATTCCAAAACCTCATCATATTTACCAGACCGATACGGAATTTGTTCATCTACAGCGTATATCTTATATTCTGCAACTACTGGGTTGCCCCCTTCCACCACCATCTTTTCTACCAAAGGCTTTACTTCCTTCTGCAGAAACTTTACTGCAGCCATTTTTGCAGCTGTCCCTGGCACTGAAACTTCATATGCTATAGGATTATTGGTACTTGCACAAAATCCGATATCCGGGATAAGATAAATTTCATCTAAAATGTCGTTTATTGTTTTTCCCTGCGAACGGGCATAACAAGCTATTTCAGCTATCCTAAGGCCTCCAAGAAAACCATCTTTATCACGAATATGGTTCCCTGTCATATAAGTACCGCTTTCTTCGGCGCCATTAATAACTATATTGCCCTGTTCTTCCAATTTTACAATCTCATCAGCTAACTGATCCACACCCACAGGTTTAATAACAATCTGTATACCAAAATGATCAGCTATTTTTTGCATAAGCACTGAAGTGACATGGGTAGAGACTAGGAAATACTTTTTTCTTTGTTCTGAAGTATTAAGCTTGCCTTCTGCTTTTAATCGACTAAGGTCATAAAAAGCAATAAAAACATTCCATTCATTAGGAGGAATAACTCGTAAAGCGCCATAACCGTATTTTTCCTGTTCTGCTTTATTAAGTTTAACTAATATTCCCATAGCTTTAGCAGCTGCTTCATTTTCGGGTATTTCCTCAGGGCTAACTCTAATGACTACTCCTATTCTATCAGCGTCAGGATCACCTGCTTCAAGAAGATCCATTTTAAGCAATTCGTCTCTTGTATGATTTTCTAAATATACCTCTATGGCTTTCTCCCATGATTTAACAAGCGCCGGGTCTATATCTTCATCATCGTCAAATTCAGGAAATGTACCGTCTGGTTCATGCATTCCTTCAATAATATCAACTGGAAAACCTAAGGCGCGCAGAGTACGCGGACCAGCCTCTTTGCCTGCACCATGAAAAGCACAATAAAGAACATTTATGCTTTTTGAGTGTTTTTCAACCGCTTCTTTATCTTTGATGTGTCCAAGTACAGCATTAAAATGCATTGTATGGGTATCAATAAGCTGGTGATTCCCGTAATTAACTACCTTAAGCCTATCTTCGCCTCCCATAAATACCAAACGATCATCAGCTATTTTACCAGGTGATTTTTCAAGCAACAACGCTACTTCTTTAGAGGTTGCGCCATTAAACTCTTTCATTACAGCTCCGCGTTGGATTGGATCTGCGCCTAATTGCATGCCATCAGAACCAATCAGTTTATCACCTAAAGCCCTTTTTATATTATGACTGGCTGAATTATATATACCAACAGCGCCTTTGCCTTCGGATAACTGCTCTAAAGCGCAAGAAAATTCCGGAAGCGGCATGGCTTCATCAGATATATAGACTTGCACTCCATAAGCCAATCCTATCTCTTTTATTAAATCAGCATATTCTGATCCAGCCAATCTAGTGTCATAAGCAGTAAATAATTTTAGCTCTGATCGAGGTATATCTGGGTTTTCTTGCTCTAACCAACGAAGCACCCCTAAAGTAAACGACCTAACAATTTCATCATTAAAAGTATTTGGGCCTTTTAAGTTAGGCACTTTCAAAGCCATCTTTTTTAATGATGCATCAGCGATAAGCTGAAATTCTTCACCGAAAGCAAATACTGTGCGTATGCCAGCTGTACCGTATGGTATCGTAGATATATAAGCTTGAGCAATGTATGCCCACTGTTTATTTTTAACTGCATTTTCTATACCTAAAATTGTAGTTTTTTGTTTATAAGGATCAGTATACCAACTAGCAAGATTAGGTATAATATTTTTCATACCTTTACGATAAACACTTGCCTCTATTTTCTGAGCAGCAAACTGATCATATAAATATTTCTCTACAGCTACAGCCGTAGGCCTAATAATACTTTCCAATTTGTATAGTCTCGTTACTTCGTCTGGAGATTTGTTACTGTATAGCTTCAATAACTCATCTACTATCTTAGAAGTATCTGCGCGCTCAAACTCCTGTCCACCCTTTGAAGCTATCAACTTTTTTATCTTCCTCATCGCCTTGTCTATGTCTTCCTGCAGCACAGGTCTTAACTGGTTTCTGGGCACGTTCATTTTTTTGATTTGTTCTGTCATCTCATTTTTCTTAAAAATTGTCAAACCCTTTTGAAACTTTTTCGGATCCTCGCTCACGAGCTTAAAGACTGCCTGGTCAAAGTTCATGCTCGCATTGGAGGAAACAGACTCAAAGCCATTCTCTGCAAGTTCATTAAATCCATCTACAATTTTATTATTTGAACTCAAAGCCGGCCTGAGGGTTGCAGCATATGTGGAATTAGTGAAAAAGAATGCTGTGAGAATAACAACAGAAATTACCTTTTCTAATTTAATGCACTTCACACGGACCTCCTTATTTTTTTATTTATTCCTGGTCAAATTCAGCTATTAATTCTGACAGGGGTTTGCGCTTGCCGGATAAGAGATAGTGATAATTCTCCTCGTCTATCTCTGTGGATGAAAATGGCGAGACCACGACATAGGAATAGCCCTGGTCTTTTAGCATGCGGGTTATGCCTTTAGTGTGAAAGCCGCCGCCTATTAGCGCAGCGACATCTGCGCTGCGCCTTGCAATCTCTTTCGTGGAATTTTCAATCATTGCCACATCGCGCTTTTTTACAGTCCCATAAAAATCCTCGAGCTCCTCTAATCGCTCGTCTATTAATTCAGGATCATAATCCACTACTACAGAAAGATTATACTTCTTAAGGCTGGGCTCGATAAAATCCTTGAAAAATCCTGCCTTGTGCGACTCTCTATTGGCCAGATAATAGTCCAGCTCCTCATTGGATATCTTTAGATTAAAAAAGCCTTCGAGGAATTTTATGTTCCTGAGCGCCTTAATAAGCGTCTTCTGCTCCTCAGTCTTAGCCATGCGCAGCTTTACCTCAAATGTCAGATCCTCCATCTCCACAAAAAGTTTTGTTGTATCAAGAGAATTTACCTTGGTCAGATAATCTATAAATTCAAGCAAGGCGGCGTATGTCTGAGATTGCTTCGTCGCTTTGCTCCTCGCAATGACACTAGCTATTCCATTGTCATTGCGAAGCGCCGTAGGCGCTGAAGCAATCTCAATGACGTTGTGTTTGAGGGCTGACTCCTTTAAATAGCTATAGAACGAAAATGGCGATATCTTCTGGTCCTTAAAAAGTTCTGCCTTTACCATCAGGGAATCCATGTCATTCTTACTCTTTTTTCCTGATAGCTCTGCCTGCAGGTTCATCAATAGATTTTGAGACTCGAGCATTATCTTTTCCTGGTTGATGGATTTCTCCTGCTTCATGGTATCTGCTAGAAGGGAGATATTTCTGTATTTTGAGGTGGGGATATTGAATTGTTCGATGTAGGAGGCAAGGTGCATCAAGTATTTATCTGTCTCTATTTCTTCTTTCTCGTATTGGGTCTCTTTTTCATCTATTTCTTTAAGCTCTTTTGAAAGCATCCTGGGCCTTAATGCATCGAGCCCTTTTTTTGCCTGAGAGATAAAGACCTGTGACTTTGGTGAAAACTTCATGATCTTATTAAACTCAATGATGTTTTTGAAATATATCTCTTTGTCTTCGATCCCCCAGATAGGTAGATCCGGGTATTTTGTTATAGATAAATATTCCTCTGCTGTAAGTTCGCCCGAATCTACAAATATCCTGGCTGTCTTCTCGCGCACCTCGGCATCTGGAAAACTTGACACGCTGGAAGTATCTACCTCACCTTCGGCCCCTTCCGAGCAGATCAGATCCAGGCCATAATCTTTTACAAGTATCTCAAGTATGCTTGCCTCATTATATTGCGCCTCTGCGTTCGTATGCAGATCCTGGATATGAACAATCAGCACACCCTTCGCCTTGTCCCTTGTCCCTTGTTCCTTGTCCCTCTCTGCGTCATATACCTCTATGACCCTGCCAAGCTCAGTCGGGATATGTATCTGCGATATGTCCTTCAGATGCGCCTGGAGTACGCGTTTCGCCTTTTCCTTGCGCCTCTCTATAGAGCCATCATCACCCTTCAGGACAGACTGCTTCTTCTGCATACTCTCTTCGCGCTGAGTAGAGAGCTTTTCATGGTCTACCTTTTTGTTTCTGAAGAGCTGCCGCGATTGCTCAGCTGCGTAGGCGGTATTTGTGAATAGAAATGCTACTAATGTTAGAATTGAAATGACCTTATTAGTATGTCTAGTGTACATATATCTCCTTTCTTAAATAGCTAAACCTATTTATAAAGTGTTTTAAAGTATACCATAAAAAATCTTCGAATCAAGACGCCCCACCCAAGAATTCCCTCTCCCCTTTAGGGGAGAGGGTTAGGGTGAGGGCTTTTAGGTCTTGCTTTAAAT
>JAHIRR010000296.1 GCA_018818505.1 Candidatus Omnitrophota bacterium
ATCGTAAACGATTCGACCTTAGAGGAGTTTCACGAAAGAATAGATGAAGCGATTAAAAAGAACAAAAAGACCTGAATGGGATGAATATTTTTTGAAGCTGGCATACCTTGTGGCTGAGCGTTCCACTTGCCTCAGGCATCATGTGGGCGCGGTCATAGTAAGAGACCGGCAAATCCTTACTACCGGGTATAATGGCGCGGCAAGCGGGGTAAAAGATTGCATGGAATTAGGCTGTCTCAGAAATGAAAAGGGCATACCTTCAGGAGAAAGGCACGAGATATGCCGGGCCATACATGCTGAACAAAACGCGATAATACAGGCAGGGCTTCATGGTACGGATGTCTCAGGCAGCACCATTTATTGCACACATTCTCCATGCATACTTTGCGCCAAAATGATAGTAAACTCGAGAATAAGGCAGTTCATAACATGCGGCAGGTATATCGATAAGAGTTTTGAGCCCCTTTTTAAAGAAGCTGGCGTAAAATATAAAAGCATCTCCAAACCGACGCTAAAAATAGCAAAACTGGAGTAGGCCATGAGGGAAAAAAGAAGGTTTATAAGATTCGGCATCGCCTTAAAAACAGTTTATGTGGTCCAGAAAGACCCAAAAATAGAAAAAACAGGCGTAACTAAAGACATCAGCGCCGGCGGCATGGAGCTTCTGGCTGAAGAAAAACTGCTCCCGGGCAGTAAGGTATCGCTTAATATATACCTGCCGGAGGCCCTGAATCCGGTGCATCTGAATGGCGTAGTAGTCTGGTCAGAAGAGGCAGTCTCGGATAAAAAAATATCTTATGCCGCAGGTATTGAATTTGGCAAAATAGAAGAGGACAATAAAAGCACATTCTTGAGATTCCTGTGCAATCTCATGTATAAAAAGACAGGGAAGGGAAAGGCCTGAAATGGGAAAACTTGAAGAAAAAATTGCAGATGACTTAAGGAGATCTATAAAGGATAAGGACGCCCTGCGCACTTCCACGCTCCGCATGATAACCGCCTCGATACAGAATCTTGCCATAGAAAAAAAGGAAGAGGGTCTTAAGGATGAGGACGTCATTAAAATAATATCTAAACAGGTCAAGCAGCATATGGATTCAATAGAAAATTTCAAAAAGGGCAATAGAACCGATCTTGTGGAAAAAGAGACAAAAGAACTCGAAATACTTAAGTCTTACATGCCTGAACAATTAGGCGAAAAAGAGATAGAAGACGCTGTAAAAAAGGCTATAGCCCAGACAGGCGCAAGCTCCAAGTCTGATTTTGGCAAGGTAATGAAGCAGGCCATGCAGGAACTTAAAGGCCGCGCAGACGGCAAGGCCGTGACCAGCATCGTGCAAAGGCTATTGACGAACAAAAATCCTAAATCCGAAACCCTAAATTCTAAACAAATTCAAAATCCCAAACCCTAAATCACAAACAAGAGTTTGGATAATTGGAGTTTAGAGTTTGTAGTTTGTTTAGGATTTAGAATTTAGTGTTTAGAGTTTAATTTATGGTTAAACCTTATGTTATATTAATTCTTGCCTTTTTTTTAATCTTTTCCGGATGCGCCACTATTTATAACCCTGCCACAGGCCAAAAAGAATTCATCTTCATAACCACTCCTACAGAAGTATCCATAGGCAAGGCAGTTTCCGCAAAGGTCGCCAGTCAATATAAGATAAGCAATGACTCTGAGAAAAATAATCGCGTAAGAGAGATAGGCAGGAAAATAGCTGAAGTCTCTGACCGCAAAGACCTTGTATATAACTTTTATGTCATAGAAGAGAATGATTTAAACGCGTTTACCAGCCCTGGCGGGTACCTCTATATAAATTCCGGCCTCATGGACAAGGCTACGGATGATGAGCTTGCCTGTGTAATAGGGCATGAGGTGGGGCATGTCGCTGCCAGGCACATTGCCAAAAAGATGCAGACCCAGATAGGCTATACTGTATTGATGAATATTGCCATGCGCAAAGCAGGCCTTAAGGATATGCAGACAGCTGCCTCGATCAGTTATAATCTTATTATGCTCGGCTATTCCAGAGGCGACGAACTACTGGCAGACAGGCTTGGCGTGAAATACGCGCATAAGGCAGGGTATGACCCCTATGCAATGATATCCTTCCTAAAAAAGCTAAAAGACTCGAGCAAGAATGATATAGGCCCTGTATTTCTGCGCAGCCACCCTTATGCCTCTGACAGAATAAAGATG
>JAHIRR010000297.1 GCA_018818505.1 Candidatus Omnitrophota bacterium
AATTTGAATCAATGCCTACGTTTGAGCTATTTGTGGCAGAGGACATTATGAAGAAGGGCGCGATAACCGTAGAAGAGAATGCCTCGCTTTTAAAGATAGCAGCTATGATGCTAAAGAACAATGTCCGCAGGATCCTTGTGGAAAAAGATGGGATCCTGAAAGGGATAATTACGCGCGGTGACATTTGTAAGGCATTTTTTGAAGGTAGAGCATGAAATAATATAAAAAATAAAAAGAAACCACAGAGGACACAGAGAAAAACTATAATTAAAAAAATCTCTGTGGCCTCTGTATTTTTAGGAAAGATATAAAGACAGTTTTAGTTTTTTTAGAAAAAAGAAGGTTTTTGTTAAGTAAGCATTGGCTGACTAAAGTCTAGTAGAGCACACAGAGGGAACTATAAAAAATCTCTGCGTTCTCTGTGGTATCTTTTTTTGAAGGTAGGGACATGGGTCGATCATGATCGGTATAATAGTAGCCTCGGTAATAGTTCTGGTGGTGCTGTATCTTGTGGCAACTGAAAAGGTGGACAAGGTCATAGCTGTATCGTCTGGCGCGCTCTTGATGATCATATCAGGCAGGATGCTTGGGTTTTATTCTCAAACCAAGGCGCTTAAGGCAATAGATTTTAATACATTGGGCCTTTTGCTGGGCATGATGATCATGGCCGCGATACTAAAAAGAACCGGCTTTTTTAACTATATTGCCATAAGCCTGGCAAGGCTTTCAAAAGGAAGCCCCTGGGCGCTCATGGCGCTTTTAGGCGTGTCAACGGCATTTCTCTCCATGCTCGTGGACAATGTTACTACAGTCGTAATAATCGCGCCTATCTCGATCCTTGTGTGCGACATGCTTGGCATCAATCCTTTGCCTATTTTAATGACAGAGATCTTGCTTTCGATAATAGGAGGCGTTGCGACACTGGTGGGAGATCCGCCTAACATATTTATCGGTTCTGCGGCAGGCCTCAGCTTTAATGATTTTTTAAGAAATCTTTTCCCAGTAACTCTTGTAACAATATTTTATTCGCTTTTTATACTAAAGTTCATACACAGGAAACACCTGTCCGATAAGCCCAGGAATTTTCAGGCAGTTTTGAATATAGATGCGGCCAAGGCAATAAAGGATCCTAAGGGAATGGTAAAATGTTTAATAGCGCTTGGCGTTACATTTACATTGTTTTTCCTTCACGATCGTATTGGCCTATACCCATCATTCATAGCCTTGATCGGCGCAGGCCTTGCGTTCGTGTTATTGCAGCCTGATCCCGAAGAGATATTCCATGATGTTGAGTGGGGGGTTTTGGTATTTTTTGCCTGCTTTTTTGTTATTGTAGGCGGGCTTCAGGAAACAGGTATCCTGTCGCAGATCGCGAGAAAAACAGCTCTCTTGGCAGAGGTGGATATTAAGTTATATAAAGTGGCGCTATTATGGATGACAGGAATACTCTCGTCTACAATAGGCGCGGTGCCGCTTACAATGGTCATGCTGCCTATCATGAAGACGATTTCAGGCTTAGGCATAAATGGCGATTCATTGTGGTGGATACTTGCCATGGGCGTTGGTTTTGGGGCAAATGGCTTACCTGTTGGCCACGCAGCGAGCATCCTGGGTATAGCAATAAGTAAAAAATCCAGGAGCCCTATCACTATCAAGATGTGGCTTTCTTCAGGCACAGTAGTAGCTGTGGCAGCCCTTGTCTTCATCAGCATCTTGATATTCGCAGGATTCTTTTGAGCTTAGGAATTTCAATGTTCGATCCTCGATGCTGGATACTAGATACTCGTAAAAGCAATAACGAGCATCGAGAATCAAGGATCGAGTATCAAGACAGGTTGCGACCGAAGGAAGCTAACTTGACAATGAAAACCTTACTTATACCTTTTTCATTCCTCTATTACGCTGTCATTTCCATCAGGAACTTTTTTTATAAGATAGGCGTTTTCCGTTCGTACAGGCTCGGCGCAAAGGTCATAAGCGTGGGCAATATTACCTGGGGTGGTACTGGAAAAACGCCCGCAGCCGCATTTATAGCAAATCTTCTTTTTGGGCGCGGGCTGAAACCAGCGATTTTATTAAGAGGATATGGCGATGATGAAGAGCTGCTTTATTCAAAATTGGCGCCTGCTATTCCTGTTGTGGCAGGGAAAGATAGGGTTGAAACAGGAAAAGCTATACTGGCGAGCCGTTCAGTAAAGACTATTTTACTGGACGATGGTTTTCAATACAGGCGATTAAAAAGGGACCTGGATATTGTTTGCATAGATGCCACCGACCCATTTGGCAATGGCTGGGTCATACCGGCTGGTTCAATGCGCGAGGGTTTGAGCAGTCTCAAGAGGGCGGATGTCTTTTTGATCACAAAGGTGGATCTGGCGCAGGATAAAAATGGATTAAAGGAATTAGAGAAGAGGCTAAAGAAAATAAATCCAGGCGCAGCTATTTTAAAATCCAGCCACAGCCCCCAGTATTTTTATAGGCTTTCTGATAATAAGATCATTAATGGCG
>JAHIRR010000298.1 GCA_018818505.1 Candidatus Omnitrophota bacterium
CTGAGAGACCAAAGCTTGAGTGAAATCTTAGAAAGTGAAAAGTTGAAAAACATCTGGCAGGCTCACAAGGATGGAGAATATGATAAATTACCTCTTTGCAAAAATTGTAAGGAGTGGTATTATAATCTTTATGCTTGAATAAGAGATGTCTTAAAGAATATTAAAGTAATTGCGAAAGGTAAAATATGCCTAAAGAATTCATTAAAGATTATCAAATCCGCTTAATTAATTGTATGCAATCTTTTGATTGGTCGCCAGTTTCGCAGTTAGCAGAAAAAATACTATCCGCCAAGAGGAAAGACAGTCATATATTTTTATGTGGTAATGGTGGAAGTGCTGCCAATGCAATGCATATCGCAAATGATTTGTTGTATCTTCAATTAAAAGGTAAGGGGATAAAAGTTACGGCATTGCCGGCCAATCAGGCTGTTTTGACTTGTTTAGCTAATGACACCGGATATGAGAATATTTTTTCATTCCAGTTAGAACAATTAGGCAGTAGAGGCGATATTCTTATTGTCCTTTCTGGAAGCGGCAATTCCCCAAATGTTTTAAAGGCAATAGATACTGCCAAGAAGATGAGTATCTTAACCTGCGCAATTTTAGGTTTTAATGGCGGTAAATGTTTAAGCTTAGTTGATACTCCTATTCATTTTCCAGTAAATGATATGCAAATAGCGGAAGATTTACAACTAATAGTCGGACATATGTTGATGCAATGGCTTAAGAAAGGTATGCTTGGTGGCTGAGGTGCGTGAAAAAATAGCCGTGATAGGAAGCAATTCTTTTTCCGGAGCCAGTTTCATAGCTTATTGTCTTCCTTTGGGTACTGAGATGTTAGGCATAAGTCGTTCGTTTGAACCTGCAGAAGTATTTCTGCCTTATTATAAATGGAATGGCCTGAGTAGGTCTAGTTCTTTTAGGTTTGAGCGGCTTGACATAAATCACGATACAGATAAGATAGTCGAGGTTATCCGTAAATTCCATCCGGACTATATTATAAATTTTGCAGCGCAAGGTATGGTGGCTCAGAGTTGGGATCACCCGGAGCACTGGTATCAGACTAATCTCATAGGGAATGTCAAGCTGCACGACCAAGTAAGGCATTTTAATTTCTTGAAAAAATATGTCCATATTTCGACTCCTGAAGTATACGGAAGTTGTAGTGGAAAAGTGACTGAATCAATACCGTTTAATCCGAGTACGCCCTATGCCGCTTCAAAAGCGGCCTGTGATTTGCATTTGTTAACTTTTTTTAAGAATTACGGATTCCCGGTAGTTTTTACGCGCGCTGCAAATGTGTATGGACCGGGACAGCAACTTTACAGGATAATTCCCCGAACTATTCTTTATATAAGGCTTGGGAAAAAAATCCAATTGCACGGCGGAGGCGTTTCAGTGCGCTGTTTTATTCATATTCAGGATGTGTCATCAGCTACTCTAAGAATAGCCAGGAATGGGATTATAGGGCAGACGTATCATATCGCTACAGATAAGAATATATCCATAAAAGAATTGGTCGAGCTGATCTGTAAAATGATGAATGTGGGTTTTGAAGAAGCCGTGGAAATAGCACCAGAGCGGCCCGGCAAAGACGCAGCATATTTATTAGACAGCGCTAAATTACGCAAAGAGCTATATTGGACAGATTGTATTAGCTTAGAAGATGGCATACACCAGACCATAAATTGGGTAGATAATAATCTTGAAGAATTAAAAAAGCAGCCGGCTGAATATGTCCACAAAGAATAAAACAACGATGTCTACTGTCAGAAAAAATATTTCTTTTCAGGATGCGCCCCGTATCTTTGCTAAACTTAGGGAAGAAGGGAAGAAAATCGTTCAGTGTCACGGAACATTTGACCTTCTTCATCCAGGACACATTATTCATTTTGAAGAAGCAAATGTCCTGGGGGATATTTTAGTGGTAACTATTACTGCAGAAAAATATGTTAACAAGGGTCTCGGCCGACCGTATTTTAATGATGAACTCAGGGTTAAATATCTCTCGTCTTTAGAGTATGTTGATTATGTAGTAGTAGTTCCTTTTCCTGCTGCCTGCGAAGCAATAGAATGTGTTCGGCCGCATATATATTGTAAAGGCAAAGAGTATGAAATCCCTCAAGTTGACGTAACCGGCAATATTTATGATGACATTCGGACTGTAGAGCGCTTAGGCGGCCGGGTGCATTATGTAGGTTCGGTTGTATTCAGCTCAACAAGACTGCTCAATAGCCATTTTGAAGTGCATCCGCCGGAAATGAAAGAATTCTGTAAGAATCTGGCAGCCAAATACTCGCCGAGTCAATTCAGGGAGATAGTAGATAGTTTTAAGGATTTAAAAGTTTTAATCATTGGAGACATAATCTTTGACCGATACTCCTCAGTTAAAGTGCAGGGACTTACCTCTAAAAACCGTATTATTTCCGCAAGATTTTTGTCTGAAGAAACGCAGGCCGGAGGCGCTTTGGCGGTTTTTCGCCACGTAAAACAGTTTACGCCTAATATTAAGCTTGTCAGCCTGGTAGGCACGGAGGAATGGGTAGGGCCGGCTTTAGCTAAATATATAAATTCTGATGAAGATAAAATAATCCGCAGCCCTGATTTTACCACTATAATTAAACAACGTTTTGTTGAGCCGCTTTCTGAGGGTAAGGAATTATCCAAACTATTCGCTATTAATGTAATAGAAGAACAATATTTAAGCGAAAAAATTCAAGATTTAGTTTATGACATAATAGATAGTTGTATAAAAGATTACGATTTGGTCGTGGTAGCGGATTTTGGCCACGGCCTTATGCAGGAGGACGTTCGTGAACTTGTCCAGAAGAAAGCGCCCTTTCTTGCTCTTAATTGCCAGACCAATAGTTATAACTATGGTTTTAATATAATTGATAAGCAATACCATCACGCAGATTCTTTTTCTTTGGATGAGTCAGAATTAACTTTGGCTTGCGGCAGACGGAATCTAAATTTTTCCGAGGAATTAAAAAAAATGCAACATAAGTTATCCGCTTGTTATGGCTGGTTAACCCGCGGCGCCACAGATACAATCGGCATCAAAACGGGAGAACCGGAATGTGAATGCATGCCTTTTGAGCAATCTATAGTTGATACAGTGGGCGCAGGAGATGCCTTTTGTTCTGTCGCTTCTTTGGCAGCAGCAAAAGGCTTACCAATAGACCTGGCTACTTTTATGGGCCAACTTGCAGGGGCACAAGCGGTTCGTATTATCGGTAATGCCGATTCTATAAAAAAGGACAAATTTTTAAAAGGTGGAATGGCTTTACTTAGTTTCTAATTATACCAGAGGGATATATGAATCCCGTTAGACCTGGTTATTTTTATAGGCTCTTTCTCATCCTGAGTGGGTAATTTTTCAATCCCATCTCCCCTTGTGGGAGAGGGTTAGGGGGGGGGTAATCAAAGATTGAACAGTAACATTATCACTAATGCTAGAAATCCCAGAAAGAGGTTTACTGATGCAGAGAAGTTATTATGGCAATATTTAAGAGCAAAACAGTTAGAAGGATTTAAATTCAGGAGACAACAGCCAATTGGAAATTATGTAGTAGATTTTGTCTGCTTTGAAAAAGGTGTTGTAATTGAAGTAGATGGTGGGCAGCATGCAGTAGAAAGAGAGAAAGATAAAGAAAGAGATGAATGGCTTAACGGACAGAATCTAAAAGTGTTAAGATTTTGGAACAATGAAGTATTAACGAACATAGGAGGGGTATTAGAGGTAATAAGAGAGCATTGTTTATCTCACCCTCCCCTAAACCCCTCCCATCAAGGGAGGGGAAACAAAGGGTAGTTACCATATCAAGGGGGGAGTTACCCACTTGATATGGTAAAGAGCCTTTTTATACCTATGTTCTTACATCTGAGAAAAGAGGGGTATTTTATACCGGTACTACAAATAATTTAAAACGGAGATTAGGGCAACATAACAGTGGTAATGTGTGTTATACTAAAAATAAGCTTCCCATAAGATTGATTTATTTTGAAGCCTGTTTAAATAAAGACGATGCTTATCGGAGGGAAAGGTATTTAAAGACTGGTATGGGTAAAAGATATCTTAAGAATCGGTTAAAGGGAGGTCTAACGGGATGAATATACTTGTTTTGGGAGGTTGCGGCTTTGTAGGAACAGTTTTAACCCAGACGCTCTTAGCTGAAGGCTATCAAGTTACTGTAGTAGATATACAGTGGTTTGGTAATTACTTGGCTGAGCATAAAAATCTCAAAGTTATTAAAAAAGATATACGCAATGTAGATAATATCCCGATGGAGGGCATAGATGCAGTTATACATCTGGCTAATATTGCCAATGATCCTTGCGGGGAATTAAATTCTAAATTGGCCTGGGAGGTTAATGTTTTATCAACTATGCGTTTAGTGGAGCGGGCTATACAGCATAAAGTGAAACAGTTTATTCTTGCCAGTTCCGGCAGTGTTTATGGGATTAAGGATGAGCCGGAAGTTACAGAAGAGCTCTCTCTTGTGCCTATATCTGATTATAATAAAACAAAAATGATAAGTGAGCGGGTATTGATGAGCTATCAGGATAAAATATGCATTCAAATCCTGCGTCCGGCAACGGTCTGTGGCTATTCTCCACGGATGCGTTTAGATCTTTCAGTAAATATGCTAACTATGCAAGCTTTAGCCAATGGTAAAATTACTGTCCTGGTAGGTAACCAGACTCGTCCTAATATCCATCTGAAAGATATGGTCGGGGTTTATTTGCATTTTCTTAAAAACGGTACTGGACTGTGCGGCGTGTTTAACGCAGGTTTTGAAAATATATCTATCATTAATATAGCCAATAAAGTGGTTGCACATATCCCTGCTAAGATTATTGTCAGTGAATCTAATGACCCCCGTTCCTATCGGCTTTGTTCAAAGAAGCTGCTTGTTACAGGATTTAAGCCAA
>JAHIRR010000299.1 GCA_018818505.1 Candidatus Omnitrophota bacterium
AAGAGGCCGCAAAGATCCTTGAGCTCGTGCGATACGCCAATGTGCACACGCAGCAGCCTCTAACAAACGACGAGCTTAAGTTCATAGCCAAATACCCGGATATAGCGAAGCAGATTTTCAAAGTAGATCCATAGACCCGCAAAACCTAAAGTAGACAAAACAGTCACTGTCTGTTTTGTCTACTTTAGGTGCGGAAGGAGAGTTTTGTGTCTTGTACGATTGTAGTAGGAGCGCAGTGGGGCGATGAAGGTAAAGGTAAGATAATCGATATGCTTGCTGCTGATGCCGAGATAATAGTGCGCTATCAGGGCGGCAATAACGCAGGCCATACTGTAGTAGTGGGCGAGAACGAATTTATACTGCACCTTATTCCGTCAGGGGTCTTGCATAAAGGAAAGACCTGTATTATTGGAAATGGCGTTGTTGTCGATCCAGAGGCGCTTTTAAAAGAGATCGAGATGCTCAGGCTAAAGGGCATTACAGTAGATGACAATCTTCTCATAAGCGAGGCCGCGCATGTAATATTTCCCTATCATAAGGTGATCGATAAACGCCGTGGCGCAAAGATAGGCACTACAGGAAGAGGCATAGGCCCGTGTTACGTTGATAAGATGGCGCGCTGCGGCATACGCATGACAGATCTAGTAAACAAGGATTCCCTGAAGAAGAGATTACAGGCAAATCTGGAAGGCTCTTCAGAATTTAATTTTGAAAAAATCTATAGTCAATATCTGGATTATGGCAAAAAGATAAAAAAGTACCTGGCAAACGTGCCGGTTGTTTTACACGAGGCAATTGCCAAGAAAAAGCGGATTTTGTTTGAAGGCGCGCAGGGTACGCTTCTCGATATCGATCACGGCACATACCCGTATGTCACTTCTTCCAATTCCACTGCTGGCGGCGCATTGACAGGCACGGGCGTTGGCCCTACCAGGATAGACAAGGTCATAGGCGTTGTAAAGGCATATACAACAAGAGTCGGCGAGGGCCCGTTTCCAACGCAGTTCAACGAAGACCTCATGGAAAAGATCAGGAGTAAGGGTAAGGAGTTTGGCGCTACTACTGGCAGGCCGCGCAGGTGCGGCTGGTTTGACGCAGTCATTGTAAAACACGCTGTGATCATCAATGGCCTCAGCGAGATAGCAGTGACAAAACTCGATGTGCTTGACGAGATGGAAAAGATAAAGATCTGCACAGGCTATAAATATAAAGGAAAGACATATAAGGATTTTCCCGCAGACATAGATGTATTGACAAATTGTGATCTTGTTTATGAAGAACATGAAGGCTGGATGCAGGACATTACTTCTGTAAAAGAATACAAGGACCTACCAAAGAACGCAAAGGCCTATCTGGAACGCCTGTCAGAACTTCTGCAGGTTAAAATAGGCATAGTCTCAGTAGGCTCAAAGAGAAGACAAGCATTTGTTCGAGGCCGAACCTCGAACATCTAAGATGTTCGAGGTTCGGCCTCAGGATTTAGGAGTTTAGATGTTATTTCTTGCACCTATCGGGTCTTTGATCGCGATATTTTTTGCTATTTTTCTTATATGTAAGATAATGCGGCAGGATGAAGGCACGCCCGAGATGAAGGAGATCGCTGGCTGGGTAAGAGAGGGCGCCTACGCGTATATAAAGAGACAATATTTAATAGTAGGCCTATTTTTCGCGATCGTATTCTGCGTCTTATTTTTTCTGTATCTAAGAGGGTACCTTATAATATTCGTGCCATTCGCGTTTTTAACAGGCGGATTTTTCTCAGGGCTTTGCGGGTTTATCGGCATGGCCGTGGCTACGCGCGCGTCGAGCCGCACAGCTAGCGCAGCGCGCACCAGCTTGAACGGCGCGCTTAGCGTCGCGTTCTCAAGCGGCGCGGTCATGGGGCTCATGGTCGTGGGGCTCGGGCTCCTGGATCTGAGCATATGGTATTATTTTCTTGACTGGTATTATCGCGGACTCGAAGAAGCAGTCAGGATCCAGAATATCACTAGCACGATGCTAAATTTCGGCATGGGCGCAAGCTTCATGGCGCTCTTCGCGCGAGTTGGCGGCGGCATCTTTACTAAAGCCGCGGACGTGGGCGCAGATCTTGTCGGCAAGGTCGAGGCTGGCATACCTGAAGACGACCCGCGCAATCCTGCTGTGATCGCAGATAACGTCGGAGACAATGTCGGCGATGTCGCAGGCATGGGCGCGGACTTGTACGAGTCGTACGTCGGATCCATAGTCGCGACCATGGCATTAGGAGCAGCCGCGTTCGTGAGCTACGGACAGAGCCTTAAGGGTATCACAGTGCCGCTGGTCATGGCAGCTGTGGGCGTGGTCGCGAGTGTCATAGGCACGCTCTTTGTGCGCTCAGGCGAGAAGGCAGATCAGAGCGAGCTTCTCATGGCCTTGCGGAAAGGCGTGTTTACCAGCGCCGCGCTGGTCGCAGTCAGCTCATATTTTGTCATAAAATTCGTGCTCGGCATAGAATTTATAGGTGTGTATTGGGCGGTTCTCTCAGGCCTCATAGCAGGCATAGTAATGGGCCTCTCAACAGAATTTTTTACTTCAGCTAAATATTTGCCTACACGCACAGTTGTCAAATCCACAGCTACAGGCCCAGCCACAGTAATTATAAGCGGACTTTCAGTCGGTATGCTCTCTACGATTATCCCCGTGACAGTGGTGGCGATCGCAATACTGGCAAGCTTTTATCTTTCAGGCGGCGCAAAGGATTTTAATCTCGGGCTCTACGGGGTCGGTATATCAGCAGTCGGCATGCTCAGCACCCTGGGAATTACACTTGCGACAGATGCGTACGGACCTGTTGCGGACAATGCAGGAGGCAATGCAGAGATGTCTCATCAGCCGCCAGAGGTACGCAGCCGCACAGATGCCCTTGATACATTAGGCAATACAACTGCTGCTACAGGCAAGGGTTTTGCCATTGGCTCTGCAGCGCTCTCAGCCCTTGCGCTCATAGCCGCATACAGGGAGCACATTCATATACTCGGCAGGACAGTGAACACAGATCTTATGAACCCGCGGCTATTGGCAGGCCTTTTTATAGGAGGCATGCTTCCATTTGCATTTTGCTCGCTTACAATGAGCGCGGTTGGCAGGGCTGCGTCAGGTGTTGTAATGGAAGTAAGGAGGCAATTTAAAGAGATAAAAGGATTGATGGAAGGAAGAGTGAAACCAGACTATGCGAAGTGCGTTAGTATTGTTACTACTAGTGCTCAGAAGGAGATGATAATCCCATCTCTTTTAGCAATACTTGCGCCAATTGTGGTCGGACTTTTAATGGGAATCGAAGCTGGAATCGGTCTTTTAGTGGGTGCGCTCGTTTCTGGTTTTGTGCTCGCGATCATGATGGCAAATTCAGGCGGCGCATGGGACAATGCGAAAAAATATATTGAAAGCGGGCATGAGGGAGGGAAAGGTTCTATTTGTCACAAGGCAGCAGTGGTTGGCGACACAGTCGGCGACCCATTCAAGGACACCTCAGGCCCGTCCTTAAACATCCTGATAAAATTAATGTCCATGGTCTCGATCGTCTTTGCGTCATTTATCATAAGCAATGCTTTGTTCAAATAAAAAATGTCATTGCGAGGTGCGAAGCCCCGCCCTTTGCAAACAAAGGGCGGGACGAAGCACCGAAGCAATCTCTCTTTTGAGATTGCTTCGCTCACTTCGGCCGCTCGCAATGACAGTGTAATCGGTGAGTTATCGGGGGTAGATGAGACATAGCATAAACTTGTCATTGCGAGAAGGAGCGAAGCGACGACGAAGCAATCTCTCTTTTGAGATTGCTTCGCTCCCTTCGGCCGCTCGCAATGACACATGCACCCCCCGATAACTCACCGATTACATGACAGTGTTCATTTCACTTGACTTTATAGAGGTACGGTATTATATTAAATACAAAAAGGGAGGTATCTCATGACGCGCAAAAAAGCACAGTTTTTGTCAGTATTATTTGTAGTGTTGTTTTGCATTGCGGTCTCTGGATGCTCAGTAACGATCCAGAAGGGCCGTCGCAGCGATATGGAAAAGATAGAGTCGCTTGAGTACGAGATAGAGGCATTGAATGCCAGGCTCGCGCAGCTCCAGCAGGCAAAGGAGGATGAGATCTCAGAGCTTGATAATGCCAAGAAGCTTCTGGAAAACCAATTGAAAAGAGAGATAGGCGATAAAGAGGTGCGTCTGGAAATGGCTGAGAAGGGCCTTGCCATTATATTTTTATCAGAGGTTCTTTTTGATTCTGGAAAGACAGATATAAAAAAAGAGGCTAATCCTTCATTGGACAAGGTCACCAAGGTGCTTAAGGAAAATCTGCCAGGCCGAGAGATAGGCATAAGCGGACACACAGATAATGAGCCAATAAAATATTCTGGATGGAAATCAAACTGGGAGCTTTCCACTGCAAGGGCCACAAGTGTTTTGCATTATCTGGTGGATGAAAGAGGTGTTGCTCCTGAAAAGGTCTCTGCTACCGGCCATGGAGAATATAAACCAACCGCGTCCAATAATACGCCTGAAGGCCGCAGACAAAATAGGCGCGTTGAGATATTGGTGCTTCCGAATAACATGGAAAAGATCCAGGCAGACATGGATAATATCGCAGAGAGAAAAAGAAAGATCCAGAAACAGCTCAAGAGATATAAGAAATAAAAACTGGAGGGGGGGTAGGCATGGATAAGAATAAACTTTATTTAATAGCAGCGCCAGCAGTGGTAAGCCTTATTTGCATTGTCCTTGCAGTAAATGCAGCGAGTCTAGGCTCACAGCTAAATGCTGAGAGGGCCAAGGCAGCAGGGCTTAATGCGCAGGTGATTAGTTTAGCGGCGCAGTTAACTGGCCAAGCTGGTCAGGCAGGCATTATCAATGATCTTCAGAGTTCTTTAGACGCTGCAAGGATAGACGCGGACGCTGCAAGGAGAGACGCAGATGCTGTAAGGAGAGACGCGGATGCTGCGAGAAGAGATGCAGACGCTGCAAGCAGAGAGATAGAGGGTTTAAGGGCAGCTAACTCTGACCTTGAGGCAAGACTTAGTGCGCAAGCAGCTGCACTTGTTCCTGCAGCAGAATAGCGGCATAGAATAATCTTCTGGGTTAAAAAAAGACGCGAATTGCGCTTTTTCAAAAAGTCATTCGCGTTTTTTTATAACCCCCCTGAAAAGTAGACAAAACAGTCACTGTCTGTTTTGTCTACTTTAGCGGAGTGCAGATGGATACGCCTAGACATATCGCTATAATAATGGATGGGAATGGCCGTTGGG
>JAHIRR010000300.1 GCA_018818505.1 Candidatus Omnitrophota bacterium
GGAAGAGTAGTAAAGATAGGATTATAGTGAAGATTAATAATTTGTTGTATAGAATTTTAGGGATCCGCATTTTTGTGTCATTGCGAGCGAAGCGAAGCAATCTCTAAAGAGATCCCTCGACAAGCTCGGGATAAATTCGCTCATACAACTTACGCTCCTTTCAGTCGCGTAAGTTGTGAGCTTATTTACATATTTGCCTATTCCACTAAATTATGATACAATCTTCCTTGATTAGAGATCCCTCGACTTCGCCCCTCGACAAGCTCGGGGCTTCGCTCGGGATAAATTCGCACTTATTGCTTATGCTCCTTTCAGTCGCATAAGCGATGTGTCCATTTATATTATATATGAAAAAGATCAGAATTGCAATTGCGCAGATAAATACTATAGTAGGAGACCTGGCCGGCAATACAGAGAAAATACTGTTTTGCTTGAATGAGTCAGCCAAAAAGCGCGCAGACATTGTTGTGTTTCCAGAACTTTCCATAACAGGATATCCACCTGAAGACCTTGTCTTAAAGCCGCATTTCGTAAAAGAAAATCTTAGATATCTGGATGTAATCGTAAAAGCCGCAAAGGATATTATAGCGATAGTTGGATTTGTGGACCAAAAGGCCAAGGATTTATATAATAGCGCCGCAGTCATAAATAATAAAAAAATAACTCATGTATATCATAAGAGACATCTTCCAAACTATAGCGTATTTGACGAAAAGAGATATTTTAAACCTGGCAGAGAGAATGCCTTTTTAAAAGCGAAAGGCTATTCTTTTTCAGTAAATATATGTGAAGACATATGGGCGGAAGAAGATGCTAAAACAAAAGCACTCCTGAAGCGCGTGGACTTTCTAATAAACATCTCTGCCTCACCGTATCATATTGATAAAATAAAAGAGAGGGAGAAGCTGCTACTTGCCAAGGCCAAGAGATTCAAGATCCCTATAATTTACTGTAATCTTGTTGGCGGGCAGGACGAGCTTGTGTTTGATGGCCGCAGCGCCATATTTGGAAAGTCCAATAGAATTATAGCAAGGGCCAAGGCCTTTGAGGAAGATTTATTAATAGTCGATTTGGCAGATCACCTCCGCAACCCCGGAGGTTGCCCTTCTGGCAACCTCCGGGGTTGCGGAGGTATGACAAGGATTGAAGAGATCTATTCAGCGCTTGTATTGGGATTGCGTGATTATGTAAGAAAGAATAATTTTAAAAAAGTGGCGTTTGGGCTTTCAGGAGGCATAGATTCTGCATTGGTTGGCGCGCTTGCAGTGGATGCCCTGGGTAAGGCAAATGTGCTGGCGCTTTCCATGCCATCTAAATACTCTTCAGAAGAAACGCAGCAGGATGCGGAAAGGATTGCAAAAAACCTTGGTGTTAGATTTGCAAAGGTTCCAATAGACAGCATATTTAATGCATATAATAATACTCTCCAGGCCCACTTTGCCGGCATGGATCCTGATATAACAGAGGAGAATATTCAGGCAAGGATACGAGGGAATGTCTTAATGGCGTTTTCAAATAAATTTGGATACCTTGTTCTAAATACAGGCAATAAGAGCGAGACAAGCGTAGGGTATTGTACGCTGTATGGAGATATGGCAGGCGGATTTGCAGTAATAAAAGATGCGCCTAAAAAACTTGTTTATGAATTAGCGAGATTTGTGAATAGGAAAAAAGCAATTATTCCAAATAGCGTCTTTAAAAGGCCACCGTCAGCAGAGCTGAGGCCGGGCCAGAAGGATCAGGATAGTTTACCGCCTTATGATCTGGTCGACGCGATAGTCGATCTATATGTAGAAAAAGACAGATCTTTCAGCGATATCGTGAAGAAATTAAAGAACAAGGATATTGTAAAAAAGGTTTTAAGTATGATCGATATGAATGAATATAAGCGCCATCAGGCACCTCCTGGAATAAAAGTAAGTCCTCGAGCTTTTGGAAAGGACAGGCGCATGCCTATTACGAATAAATATAAGGGAGGCAGTATATGAAAGGATATAAAAGAAACCACAGAGAGCACAGAGTAATGAATAATTTTACTCTGTGTCCTCCAAAAGAATATCCTTTGCAATATGTTACAAAAGAAATAATACTCTGTTGTATGCAGGTTCATTTTTAAAGGCTATGGACAGAAAGATAGGCCATTTGATTAATTTTAATGTTTTAAGACTTAAAGAAGGGATAAAGAGGCTAATCTTATGAGAACACAGAGGATTTTATTATAAAAAATCTCTGTGTTCTCTGTGGTATCTTTTTTGACAGTACCCGAATAAGCATAAGGGAGGCAGTATATGAAAGGCCAGACCAGCGAAGAGGTTTTTATAAATGTGGTCAAAAGGATCAATCTTTATTTGATTATGCTGGGTGTAGTTTTTCTATTTTATTTCCTGGTTCAGACTAAAGTGAATGTGTTTTTATTTCTGCTGGCGCTCTTGAATGTAGGTTTTGCGCTTCTCTCCCACAAACACCTTATAATAACGAATAGACTTGCGATTGAGCTGAGGCGCGCAAAAGAGTCACTGAGTGATATTTCAAAAGAGATGAAGGACATACATCCTGATTTAAATGCATAGGCGCTTACATTCAACACTCCTGATACCCCTCCTTTTTTTAAGTATATTTAATTTTGAAAAAAAAGATATTTCTATTAGCGCAGAGTCCGCTATTCTTATGAGCACTTGGGCAAAAAGGATTATATATTCAAAAAATTCAGATCTCAAGCTTGCTCCGGCCTCTACCACAAAGATAATGACAGCACTGGTTGTTCTAAAGAATTCTTCATTGGACAAAGAGGTGATCGTGAGTAAGTTTGCCACTTCTATGGAGCCGTCCAAGATTTATATAAAGGAGGGAGAGGTGTATTCTACGTTTGATTTACTAAAGGCCCTTCTTTTGAATTCCGGAAACGACGCGAGTGTTGCCTTAGCTGAGAGCATTGCTGGTTCAGAAGAGAAGTTTGTAAAGATGATGAACGAGATGGCTAGAAGCATAGGAGCCAAAGACACTAATTTTAAAACCTCCAATGGGCTTCCGGCAAAGGGCCAGTATTCTACTGCTCGCGATTTGGCCTTAATAGTCCGCGAGGCAATGAGGCATAAAGAGCTTGTTGAAATTATAAAGATGAAAAAAGGAGAGATAATTGAGCTTAAAAGCAACAGGCGGATAAAGTTAAAAAGCCATAATAAGAGTTTATGGAAGAACACACCCTATGCAATTTTAGGAAAGACAGGCTATACTAAAAAAGCAGGCAGCTGCTTTGCAGGTTATATCGAGTATAATAGATGGCGCAAGGTGATCGTGGTAATTTTGAAGAGTAAAGCTAAATGGAAAGATCTGGACACGCTGGCAGAGGAATTCTTATGAGAAAAATTTTAGTTATGCTGATGATTTTGATTTTTTTAGCGTCACATTCTTATGCAGCGCCAGTATATGGCACACACATGCCTGAGAAAAGGCGCTTTACATGCGGCGCAGAAGGGAATTTTATCGTCGATAGAAACCTGGATAATGACGAAGGCGCGACAGGGGGAGATAGATATTTTTTCACTCTCTCGTACGGGATTTTTTCATGGCTCGCGTTTGATGGGAAGATAGGTGTTGGTGATGCAGGCTGGGATAGAATCGGAGCAAATGATTTGAGATATGCTGCTAATTTCGCAGGCGGCTATGGATTTAGAATAAAGGGATATGAAATAGAAGAATGGGGCATAAAAAGCGTTGCAGGTTTTCAGCATATAAGTGTACATCCTGATGCAAAAAATCAAGGCGTAGATAAACACGAGGCAATAATAGATGAATGGCAGGGTTCCGTAGTTATTTCCAAGGACATAGGAAACCTTGCGCCATATCTCGGTGCAAGATACGGCACAGTGGATTTTATAAAATGGCTGAATGAACACGACCGCAAACGCATCCAGTCAGAGAAATACTATGGCCTTATTATAGGATTGGATTACTGGCTCAGCGACAAAACAAAGATAAATTTAGAATACGATTTTCTGGATGGTGAGGAGTTTGCAGTAGGTTTTAGCCGTGATTTTTGACAACCTTTCATTTTAATAATTCCTTCGAGAATATATTGTCAAGGCCCAGGATGCATGCTGGGTCTAAAGATTTTTTTAAGCCTGCCATCTGCTCGATATTCTTTTTCCCGTACATGACCTCGAGAAAGATGTGTTTAAGCTTTCCTATGCCGTGTTCTGCTGAAACTGTACCACCCAAGCTAATAGCCTTTTTTACAAAATCCATGTAGATAGACTTGCTTTTTGCAAATTCTGCTTCAGTCTTTGGAAGTAGGTTTACATGCATGTGGCTTTCGCCAATGTGGCCAAAGATTACAAAATCGATTTTTGAAGATGATAATCTTTCTTTATAGAAACTGAACATCTCAGGGAATGCATCTTCTGGTACAGCTATGTCTGTACCGACCTTGGGAAGTTTATTTCTTTTTATGATTTCATTTATTGTCTCAGGGAGCGCGTGTCTGAATTCCCATAGCTTTTCTCTTTCCTTTTCAGAATCCGCGAAAAGGCTTTTTTCTGTAAGGGCATTGTGTTTCTCAAGCAGCTCCATCCAAGACTCTGTGATAGATTCTTCCTCATTCTTTTTATAATCCTGCTCAAAGTAGACCAGGGCCTTTGCATCAGTTGGGATATTTCGATGTTTTGTGCGCAAAAGATTCAATGAATTTTCGTCCATGTATTCTATGGACAGGGCATTTTTTGTTTTTGCATCTTTTACAAAGGAGAGAGAATCTTTTTCATTAGAGAAAAAACTAAAAAAGCTCATGACTGAGTCTAATTTTTTTCCAATCGCGATATCCGCTTCTATAAGAAACCCAAGCGTACCTTCCTGTCCTATGAATAGGTCTATTAAATCCATGCCATCTTTTACATAGTAGCCAGCCGCGCTTTTTATATTAGGCATAGAATAGGCAGGAATTTTTATTTTTATTCCTTTAAGGGCAAAGACCTCTCCTTTATTGACAAAATATTCGCCGCGTTTTATATCTAGAATCTTTCCTGTAGATAAAATAAGCCTTAACCTCTTTATATAATTTCGTGTAGATCCGTATCTGAATCCTTTCGCACCGCATGCATTTGTTGAAATAGTCCCACCCAGGAATGCATTTGGCTCAGTCGGGTCAGGTAGATAGCTAAGACCTTTTTTAGAGAGCTCTGTTTGCAGGTCAGACAGCCTTACGCCTGGCTGTAGCGTAGCTATTGAGTTTTTTTCATCTATATTGATAATTTTGTTAAGTGAATCTGTGGCGAGTATTGAACCTCCGAATGGTACCCTTGCACCAGTAACGCCTGTGCCGCCACCTGAAATAGTCAATGGGGTGTTTCTGCTTGAGGCATCCATGAGGATGTCGAGAGTATCTTTTTCATCCTCAGGCATTAAGACCTCGTCGGCATAACCGCCTCTGAGTCCTGATTCATCCTCAAAATAAGACTTGATAATATCCTTATCTCTCTTTATAATCATAGCTATAATCTAACACACGAAGGAAATATTTACAATGGTGACTTTTTTTAGTTTGATTATTGGCGCATTAGCAGGTGTATTCAGTGGGTTTTTCGGCATAGGCGGGGCAGTAGTGATGGTGCCGATGTTAGTGTATCTGTTTAAATTTCCTCAGCATTATGCGCAGGGCACTGCCCTTGTCGCGCTTCTTCTGCCTATAGGTATCCTGGCGGTCATTCGATATTACCATGCGGGAAATGTAAATATAAAGATGGGCCTGTTTATAAGTCTTGGATTTTTTATAGGCGGATTTCTAGGAGCGCATTTGGCGCATTTATTGCCGCAGTTGGTCCTTAAGAGGCTTTTTGGAGTCTTGCTCTTAGGTCTTTCTGCATACATGTTGATGGGTAAATAATGATAAAATCTAATCCTTTTACACCGCAGTCAGGATGGGAGCCGCGTGTTTTTGGCGGCCGAGAAGAAAACCTTTCTCTTTTTAAATCCAATCTGGAGAATGCGATTTCAGTAAGACCTAATCACTTGGTGGTGCTCGGAGAATGGGGCATAGGCAAGACATCTCTTCTTAAGCAGTTTAAAAGAATTGCACAGGAAAAGGGCTATCCAGCATGCTTTTGCTCTGTCTCAAGATTCACAAAGAAGGATAAACCCTTGGATGCCATCTATCTGATTGCTGAAGAGATGCTTTTGGGTTTCCCAAGTCTTGGTGTGGATTCAGAAGAATTTTTGAAAGTATTTTCAAAAAGAAAATCGCTTGCCCAGGCGCAGACCCAGTTTACAAAGTTCCTCCTTAGCCTATGGAAGAGTTTAAATGCAGAATTGGCAGTGGTCATGCTGGACGATCTGCAGAATCTTTTGCCTATCTCGAATACGATAGATATACTCAGGGCTGTCTTGAGCAAGGACGAGATCATTCGGAATACCAGATTTTTATTTGTGCTTTCATCTACGCCATTTGGCTGGTCGAGTTTTTTAGACAAGCATGATCCGATTGGCAGGTTTTTCAGAAAGCGCCTGAGTGTTTTGAATTTGAAAAAAGAAGAAGTCGTAAATACCGTAGATAAGACCTTAGAAGATACAGGCGTGGATTTTGATGATGCTGTGAAGAAAAGGATCTTTGAATACACAGATGGCCATCCTTACGAGGTGCAGTTATTATCCAGTCATCTCTATGATGGTCAGATAGAAGGTAAGGTTGTGGATGCATCATGGGATAATGCGCTTAATAATACCTTAAAGGAATTAGGCAGGGATTATTTTAATAGCCTGTTTTCCAGGGCTAGCGAGAGAGAAAGGGATCTACTGAAGATACTTTCTGAAGAGAAGAAGTCGCTTTCTATGAAGGACTTTAGAACGATGATGATAGTAGGAAGGCATGCCAGGAAATTTCCTATTGCAAATATAAAGAATTTTCTTTACAGATTGGAAGAAAAAGGTATCATAAATAGGGATGAAAATGGGAGTTTTGACATCCCTGATCGGATGTTCAGGGAATTTGTTTTAAGAATGAGGTAGTGTCAAATAAAGCATGCAAGGATATAAAAGAAACCACAGAGTACACAGAGTAAATACTAAATTTTCTCTGTGTACTCCAAAAGAATATCTTTTGTAGGATGTTACAAGAGGTTTTTTATCACGGAAAGACTGAAACACAGAAATTTAAAATTTAATGAGTTATTTTTTCAATGATTCCGTATTTCCGTGGCAAGTTTTGACAATACCAAAGAA
>JAHIRR010000301.1 GCA_018818505.1 Candidatus Omnitrophota bacterium
ATCTTCATCATAATCCACCTATAAAATTCTGCTTCGCTGTGCTACTTACGTGCACAGCTTCGCAGAAATTCACTCATTTATTCTGTACCAATTATAGCATAGAAATAGGCCTTTGGGAAGAGCCTTTATGGGGCTGGCCCGGGCTTGCAACCACCCAGACTAGCGCTTTTGGAGGCATCGTTGGGCCGAGTGGGCACGGTGTCCCGCCCTTTTGTTAAAAGAGTTTCTCTTTAAAGAATGCGAAACGCATTAAACAAAAGGGCGGGACGAGCGAGGAACAACAATGAGCAAAAATTTCCTCGCTGGGGAAATTTTTGCGTCCTCCAAAAGCACTGGTCTGGGTGGTTGCAAGAAAATTTCAAATTTCTTGAAAAATTTTTATTTTTTATCGTTTTCTCTTTGCAAAATAAAAAAATATGTTATACTAAATTTAGATTAAAAAAATTTTGAAAAATAACGAAAGGAGTTTTATTATGAAATTTAATGGCAAGCTTTTGATCATTGGCTGTGGGTCTGTCTCGCAATGCGCCATTCCTATAGCGTTAAAACTTATCGACATGCCGGCAAAAAATGTCACCATAATGGATTTCGTTGATAATCGCGCGCGCGTAAAAGATTCTCTGGATAAAGGCGTGAACTATGTCATGGACAGAGTAACGTCCGAAAACTACCAGCAGCTCCTCGCAAAATATGTAGGCCCAGGCGACATGATCATTGATCTTGCGTGGAATATAGAGTGCGTCGCCATTGTCCAATGGTGCAGAGATAATCAGGTCCTGTATGTCAACACATCTGTCGAGGAATGGGATCCTTATAAAGACCTTGAAAGAAATGATCCAACCAAATACACTCTTTATTCCAGGCACATGGATCTTCGCCAGCAGATCACCGGATGGAATGACAGAAATACCATATCTGCCATTGTAGACCACGGCGCAAATCCAGGGCTTGTGTCGCATTTCACGAAACATGCATTGCTCGGGATCACTGAAAAGATCCTTAAGGAAAAACCAAAGGACCCAAGAAAAGAAGATATGGAGAAAGCGCTGCAGGATAAAAATTTTGCAAAGCTGGCTCAGACTGCAGGCGTTAAAACAATACACATAAGCGAACGCGACACACAGATCACAAATAAACCAAAACGTGTAAATGAGTTTGTAAACACTTGGAGCATCGAGGGATTTTTTGAAGAAGGTGTTGCGCCTGCAGAACTTGGCTGGGGAACACACGAGTACTACATACCTAAAAAGGCATTCTTTCATAAAGTAGGCCCGCAAAACCAGATATGCCTTAGTACCATCGGGATGAAGACATGGGTGCGCTCGTGGGTACCATGCGGTGAAATTACAGCCATGGTTATTCGTCATGGAGAGGCATTCAGCATCTCAGACAGGCTCACTGTATGGGAAAACGAAAAAGCAATTTATAGGCCCACTGTACATTACGCGTATTGTCCGTCCAACGCTGCCATGAACTCACTTCACGAACTGGAGATGAGACAATTTCATCTTCAGGAAAAGCAAAGGATAATGAATGATGAGATCATAGACGGCAGGGATGAATTGGGAGTTTTACTTATGGGGCATGATTTTAATTCGTGGTGGTGCGGAAGTCTTTTGGACATACATGAATCCCGGAAACTAATTCCTCACCAACAGGCAACCACTATGCAGGTCGCAATATCTGTTGTGGTAGCTGCTATGTGGATGATCCAGAATCCAAAAAGGGGATTCTTATTGCCGGATGACATAGATCATGAGTTTATCCTGAAACATGCTATGCCTTATATAAAGCCTTTTGTCTCAGAGGCAGTGGACTGGACACCTCTAAAAAACCTAAATACAAAATTCACCAAATTCGACATCCCTAAACCAAAAGAGGAGGATGTCTGGCAGTTTACAACATTCCTCGTTGACCCCAGGGAGAGGTTAAACGCATATGACGCTAGGATCATGCAGCCAGAAACCGCCAAAGTCTAAGGCTGAAATAAGCGGCACGGAAAATCTCATAAAGGTGATGCTGAAAAGACACGGCTCGCCCTTAATGCTTATAAGGCGCTCTGTGCTTGAAAAACAATACGCCCGTTTCCGAAAATGCCTGCCTGAAGTCACTCCATACTACGCGATAAAGGCAAACCCCCATCCAGCTATAATAAAAACATTCGTTAAATTAGGCGCGTCTTTTGATGTGGCAAGCGCCGCAGAAATGAAACTGGTCTTGCGGCTAGGCGCATCGCCTTCAAAGATCATATTTGCAAATACTATCAAGTCTTCAGAAGATATACAGGCTGCCAGGCGCCGCAGGGTAAGACTGATGACATTTGACAACGAGCCAGAGCTTTATAAGATCGCGAAACAGCATCCTAAGGCGCGAGTGCTCGTCCGCATTAAAGTGGCCAATGAAGGCAGCCAGGTAGAGCTCTCTCTTAAATTTGGCGCAGACCCTGATCAGGCATTTTTTCTTTTACGAAAGGCTAAAGCGCTGGGGCTTGTGCCAACAGGTGTAAGTTTTCATGTCGGAAGTCAGGCCAAAAACGTTGAAAATTATCTTCAGGCGCTTGAGGTCTCGGCAAAGATATTTGAAGAGGCAAAAGAGAATAGCCTTCCTTTAAAAGTACTGGATATAGGCGGCGGGTTCCCGATACAGCACTTTGACAATGAGTCAGGAATAAACTTTGAAAGAATGGCCTGTCAGATAAAAAAACAGATGAGAGGGCTTTTTTCGAGAAATGTCAAATTTATTGCTGAGCCAGGCAGATTTTTGGTGGGACCAGCTGGGATCTTAGTTACACAAGTAATAGGCCGCACCTTTCGCAACAATAAAAACTACTACTATCTAAATGATGGTATATATGCGGATTTCTCAGGCATGGTCTTTGACCACTGTAAATATCAGTTCAGGACACTTAGGAGGGGCCCGACATATTTGAGCGCGCTCGCTGGTCCTACCTGTGATTCATTCGACACGCTATCCACAAATGAAGAAATACCTGAATTATATGTGGGGGATGTTGTATATGTGAAAAATATTGGGGCTTATTCCTCTGCAAGCGCAGTACCAAACTTCAACGGCTTCCCGCCCGCAAAAATAATTCTGGTCTAAAAAATATCCGGCGCAGGATAATCGCCATTTTTTTTCCTGCAATCCTCGAGTCGTTTCTTCTGGTCATCCAGGATCTTTATCAGGATATGCGGTGTATCAAAGACCTTTGTATGGTAGATCTTCTTTATCCTCTCTATCTTGGCCAGACATTCTGGAATACGGATCTTAAATTGCTCTGCGTAATCTTCTTTTGTGTAATCCTTGCCAAGGACTTTCTTGAAGAGGACCTGTAAGTCTTCATGTCTAGGGATATATCCTATGGGCGTCTTTATTGCGCCTGCATTATCGTTCACACGCAGCTCCATCCATTTAAGCCACACATGCTTGTCCTTAATGCCATTCGAGAATTTTCCATCTTTTCCGCGCAAGAAATAATTTACGTGAAATATAAGCGGGGGGTTTTTGACATCCTGCGCCATATCAAGATTATTCTGTATATACCGCCCTATCGGTATCGACAGAAAATCCAGATTTGCCATGAGATTAAACACCCTTACGCCTTCCTTGCCAAGTGTGGCTGCAGTAGTCTCTGATTCAATTGCAGCGCCCTGCGCAATTATGCCGTGCGCCCAGTCAAATGATTGAGCAACAGGAACACTTGTATCTGAATCGCGGCCTCCATAGATGATCCCGCCGATTTCTACACCATCTGGATCCTCAAGGTTTTTATCGCAGTTCTTGAGGTCTTTTAGGCTTATGGTATAACGCGCATTTTTATGCGCGTATGATATCTCTTTTCCATCAGGGCCCTTTTTATCATGTGTCCATTCTCCTGAAAAATTAACGCCCCTTGTCGGCGACTCTCTTCCATCTCCAAGCCAACGCGGATTATTTTTCTCATCTATTAATACATTGGAAAAGATGACTTCTCCTGGAGTAGTCAATGCCTCGAATATGGCAGGGTCATTTTTTTCGCTCACATCCTGTATGATACCAAAAATACCTTTTTCTACATTGACCGCCCGTATCTTTCCATCTATACTGCGTAAATACGCAATATCATCTCCTATGATCTTCTCTCCCCCGAGCATAGCAGTGGCAGTCTTTCCGCACGCAGACGGAAAAGAGCCAGTAAAATAAGTGACGCGCTTCTTGTTAGGGCCGTGTACGCCCATAATAAACATATGCTCTGTAAGCCAGCCCTCTTCTGAAGCGCGCTTAATAGCAAGCCGCATTGATAGTTTTTTAAGTCCGATCGTATTTCCGGCATACTGCGTATTCGTGCTTAAAACCATTTCTTCTTCAAGGTCTATATATACACGGCGTTTGTCAACATTTTTACTGACAGCCCCGCTTAATTCACCAGCAGTATGAACCGCCCTAAAAAAGTCGCCCTTACCCTTGAGCTTTTTAACTTGTTCATAACCGCTGCGATAAAGCATGTCCTCTGAATGGGCAACGTAGCTTGAATCAGTCACTTGCACAGCTGAGATGGAAAATTTAGATCCAGTAGGGCCGAGACAATAAAAGCACACGTACATCTCCTTGCCCTTCATTGTATCCTTAAAAAAGCTATGTATCTCTTTCAATCCCTCTTCCCTGTCTACTGACTTTATATCTGAGCCAAGCACCTGATCAGGCCTCAGGAGGTACTTTGTGTTGGCCTTGTCCCTTGCCTGGTCATAGTATCCATCAAAATGTATGCTATGGCCTTTAA
This sequence comes from Candidatus Omnitrophota bacterium, assembly GCA_018818505.1. The sequence continues at coordinate 4,760 of JAHIRR010000301.1, forward strand.
TGGCCAGTGGCCTTTCCTCGTTATTTTCCAGCGTCTTCTTGCGTATATACTCCGCGTCCTCTTTAGAATCAGTGCGCACAAACACTGAATCTGGATTACAGAGTTCCACATATTTAGCTACAAAATCTATGACTTTAGGATTCGCCAGGATTTCTAGTTTTTTATAATTCTTGTCCCCACATTTTTTCTGAAGCAGTTTTATGTCCATAGTGTTTTACATATTATCACATCAAAGAAATAAACGCAACCTGTTTTCATTTTGATTGTACCCTTCGACTACGCTCAGGACAAGCGCTACGACTCACCCGCTTTCGATCTACTTCTCTCAAGTGTAATTTCCTGAGCCTTATGTGTTTGGGAGTTATTTCAACCGATTCATCATCCTCAATAAACTCAAGGGCGAACTCAAGGGTCATTTGCCGCGGAGGTATGAGTACGATCGCGTCATCACTTCCTGCGGCGCGCATATTAGTTAATTTTTTTCCGCGCAGGGCGTTTACAACAAGATCTACCCCTTTATTATTTACACCAACGATCATCCCTTCGTATAACTTTTCTCCTGGTTTAACAAAGATCTCACCACGTGCCTGTAAATTATAAAGCGAATACGCCACCGCATCACCAGATCCATGTGAAATGAGAACACCATTCTGACGGGTAGGCATATCTCCTTTATGGATCTGATATTCAAAGAAATTTTGGTACATGATACCATTGCCCCGGGTCATCATAAGAAACTCGCTTCTAAACCCGATTAATGCCCTTGAGGCAATAATAAATTCCATGCGGATAGTGCCTGAAGACGTTGTCTTTAGGCCGCGCATTTGAGCTTTACGAGCTCCAAGCGTCTGCATAACAACACCCTGATACTCGTCTTCCACCTCGACTATCACCTCTTCAACAGGCTCGAGCGTTTTACCGCCCATTTTCTTCAAAATAACCTGCGGCTTGCAAACATCCATCTCATATCCTTCACGACGCATTGTTTCAATAAGAATAGCAAGGTGCAGTTCACCGCGGCCTGAAACCTTTAACCGCTCAGTTCCCGCGGCCTCCTCGACCTTGATGCCAACATTGATCATAGCCTCATGCTCAAGGCGTTCCCGTATATGTCGTGATGTTAAAAATCTGCCTCCATCCTTACCTGAAAGAGGACTCGTATTATGAGAAAAGTTCATGGAGATCGTAGGCTCATCTATCTTAATAGTAGGTAGCCCCATTGGCTTATCAACACACGTAAGTGTCTCTCCGACCTCTACGCCCTCTATCCCGGAGATAGATATAATATCTCCTGCTATAGCCTCATCGACCTCAACGCGGATCAGTCCACGATATTTCATGATCTTAATTACCTTGCCTCTGGTAACAGTTCCATCACGCTTCACAAGCGCCACAGGATCCCCAACGCGGACAACCCCATGAAAAACCCGCCCTATAGCGATCCGCCCAACATAAGAGTTATAATCAAGCATTGTAACCAGCATCTGAAAAGGCAGATCAGGGTTGGCTATCGGCGGTAATACCCTGCGCAGGATAGTCTCTAAAAGAGGTTTCATAGAGTCTCTCGGGTCATCAAGATCAAGAGTCGCGTAACCCTCCTTTCCCGAAGCGTAACAAATAGGAAAATCAAGCTGCTCATCAGAAGCGTTCAGCTCGCAAAAAAGATCAAATGTCAAATCCGCCACTTCATCCGGGCGGGCATGGGAACGATCAAGTTTATTTATCACAAGTATTGGTTTTAAATGCAGCTCGAGTGATTTCTTCAAAACAAATTTAGTCTGCGGCATGGGCCCTTCAAAAGCGTCGACAAGAAGAAGCACGCCATCGACCATCTCAAGAATACGTTCGACCTCACTGCCAAAATCAGCATGCCCAGGCGTATCGACAAGATTGAATTGCACCCCTTTATATTGGAGAGAGGCGTTTTTAGACAGAATAGTGATGCCTCTTTCTTTCTCAAGAGGATTTGAGTCCATTATGGCGGCCTCGCCCTCTTTAAAGTCATAGGCGCCTGTATATTTGAGAAGGGCATCTATAAGGGTAGTTTTCCCATGGTCAACGTGCGCTATGATCGCGATGTTCCTTACATCTTTTCTTCTTTTTTGATTTGACATATTCTTTTGGTTTTCCTCAAAAAAAATAAGAAGGCGTTAGTCTTATTGCGCCTTCTTATTTCACCCAACTATCTATTCAAGCACGTTTTTTTCTACGCGCAAAAAATGATTTCTCCTTTTTAACGGGCCTTTGCCTTTTTTCAGGCCTCGTTTTATCAGAACGATGCTCCCGGGGAAAATCTCTTTCTGCTGGCCTGTTATCCCGGTTTGCGTTAAACGGGCTGCCTGTTTTGCGCTTTGAAAAACATTCCTTGCAATATACTGGGCGGCCTGCGCTGGGCTTGAACGGGATCTCGCATTCTTTGCTGCAGTCTGCGCAAATAACCCGGGTATAAGTCCTTTCTCTGGGGCCATTGCCTTGCCGGTCTCTGTCATGGCGATGAGAGCGATCGAAGTGTCTTGGAGGATTCTGGGAATAGCTTTTCTCAAAAGGCCTTTTTGAAGGCTGGTTGATCAAGATATCCAGCTTCTTCTCCATAGCGCTTAACTGCTGCTGCACTTTATTGATGAGGTCAGTTACGCCTGGTTCGTCCTGCTGCCTGACTGATAAACTTTTGCGTTTAAAATTTTTTTTCACATTACCCCTTTCTTTTTACATACTATAACACAAACAAAAACCCCTTGCCAGCCTCGCCTAGCTCGGCTAGGCGGGCAACTTATTTTGTTACAAGGGGTTAAAAGTATTGACTCTACGAAGCTGTCGCTTTTAGCGGCCGCCTTCTTTACGTTTTGAGAAACATTCCTTACAGTAAACAGGGCGGTCTCCACTAGGCTTGAAGGGAACTTCACATTCTTTTTTACACTCTTCGCAAATCGCCTTGTGCATCTCTCTGGGACGCCCACTAAATCCACCACCACCACCTTGAAACCCCATACTTCCCCTCCTTTATTTATTGTTCGATTAATCTGCCGAACACCAATAGCATACCCCAAACAAAAGCCCATTACAACATATTTTTTCACATCTGGATTCTACATCTAATCATATTCCTAATAGGGTAAATAATCCACAATATATTGAAGAGAAGACAGTAAGTATCTAAAACTATAAATAGCAGCCGCGTTAAGCTTATAAACCACATCCATATTTTCACATCCATTGCTTCGTGTTCTACCACTATCTCGTCTTTTAAGTGAAATGCTATTATAATTATTATTACCGGGTTAATGAAAACTGGCTCCCCGTATTAGATGAGTTTAGCAACTGGCTTTATACGGAAGAGGCTAAAAAATTATTCCGAGAATTGACTACTGTTGCCTAAATTGAAAACTTAATAAAAATAAAGGCACATTATCTGCCTTCAACATTAAGTATCTTTGTTTTCTTTTTCAATATCAGTAATATTAAATATACTACCAAACCAAAAATAAAAAATATCCCCCAGAGCATCCCTACTTCCAGCTTCTTTTCAATTAGTAAATCTGCTGCAATATCCAAAAAAGTAAATACTGCGACGAACGCAAAGAAAGTAGAAAATTCCCTGCGGAGAACAGTTTTAAATGAAAATGGTAGGTTAGGTTTTTTCCAGTTTTTGAATCTTGGAAAAAACGCAGGAGTCTTAAGAGACCACTCTAAAAATAAACTACCAAATTTTTTCCTTAAAAACTCTTCCTCTGCAAAGATTATTCTTTCATAATATATCCAAAATCCTACCAAAACTATTAAGGCAAACCACCATACTTGAATAAATATTGATATACCTATGATAATTAGAAAATTCCCTAAATAAAGAGGATTCCTGACAATAGAATATATGCCTGTTGTATTCAATGTGTCCGCTGTCTGCTTTCTTGCGTTTCTTCCAGAAGTTCCTCTTGGGGCATGTCCAGCAACCAGGCAACGGACACCAAATCCTAAAAAGCCTATGCAAACAGAAAGAAATTCCCAAAAATTATTTATCTTATTTCCAAAAACTTTTTCTAGTATTTCAGAATTTCGGAGAGCAATAAGCAATATGGGAACAATAACTATTGGTAAGTAGCTTCTCCATTTAAAAAGCCAATTTCCTTGTTTTTCCACATCTTCTCTAAGAGCCATCTAACTCTCCATGTTTTATTTTTTAATTTTACTCCAAATAAAAACCTCTTGCAACATAAATTGCTGCAAGAGGTTAGAAATAGTGGCTCCTCCGCGAGGACTCCGGCCTTCGGCCTAGAACCTGTCGCTCACTACGTTCGCTCCTCCCCGAGCGGGTAAAAGAGCGAACCTCCTGGCCGGAGGCGCCCCATTTCGGCAAACCCAAGCTCTTTATACCCTCTATTGACGGGATTCCCTACGGGGCCCTGATTTGGGACGGGTTTTACATAAAGACGAGCCGCACCGGCAGGAGCTCAGTCAAAATCGAGCACATCGGCCCCAGGTTTGAGGTAACTGACAAGGCCTGCGCCTGGGTAAGGATGTAGGCAGCAATCCAAAGGATTGAGCCACAACTGGGCAAAACGAAGAACTTCATCCTTGTGGCCGAAATACCGCTTTGAAACCAACGGTTAACTCAACTATACGGGCTTTTCGACCAAAATCAATCCTTTTCGACAAAGCGATGGCTTGCGCGCTCATACTTTGCCCAGAAAGCAGGTTTGCGGCCATGCTGTTGCCTGATTTTTTGCGTAAACTCGGGATGAGGTTCGATCCCAGCCCAGTCGCTTACGTGATTAGCCAACACATCAAGCCTACGCAGATATCGTACTCCATGGGAATAGTATTTTGATAGGGCCCTGGCAAGATTAGCCTCAAGCAAGGCCCGATATATTACTACCGCCGCCAAATATAACCCTTTTGTTTCTAAATTTTCCGCTAAAGATAGAAGATGATAGTATTGCTCGCCATCTAATTGCTCACGGCGTGCGATAATATAGCCCTGCGCGCACCGATCTTCCCCAACATCAAGAAGAAACTGTGCATCAGTTATGCTAAGCTCCTTTGCCGCCATAATCAAATCCACTTCCTTATAAATGGTCTCAGCACGTTTATCTTCTCCTATTTGAGCTATAAGCTCATTTAAGGTTTCCATGCATCTGTGACGGCGAAAAATATCCCACGATACCTTGGTAACCTCCTCAGCCTTGCCAAGCGCCCGGCAAACTTCGCGAAACAACTCAGTATATTCATAATCATCCTTAGCGCCACATTCAGCCGCCTTTTGCAGGCGGTCATAAGCAGTTAAAGCGTCTCCGGCTTCAAAATAAACCTTTGCTATCTCAATATATGCCCTGCTGTTAAGCCCTTGCCAATTACGCTCTCGCGTCCGCTCAAACAACGCCCCGTCTTTTATCTGACGGGCTAGCGATTCAATCATACCTAACCACGGCCGCTGGCTGATTATATCCTGTCCGGATGAAGCTTTTTGTTCAAGGATAGCGATAATCCTTTTTATCCCGCTCTTATCTAAGAAAGATGAAACTTTGTCAATCAGGATATCTCGCACTCCGTAATTCGAGTCCTCTTGCAATGCTAAAACCTGCTCGGCTATTTTTTCTTTATCAGCGCATTGGCTGGCGTAATTCGCAAACATCTCCGCCGCAGTAATCCGGAAAACATCCCCGACATTCCCGTATGAATCATCACACCGTTCAAAAATATCGGCATCGCGTTTATAAAAGTCGAGTATGGCATCCACGGCAACCTGTGGGTCCCGAACGCTTTTTTTCAATTGCTCCAAAGCCCTGGTAAGCATATCGGCCAAATCCGGCGCCTGACTTCGCCAAAACATCTCCCTACGGTTCTTCGCCGCTGTCACGGCTTTCTTAAAATCTTTGACTGCTTGCCTGTTGGGATTGTTCATACTTTAGTAGCGAATTTGATTTTGTTAAGGTCGTAGTTTACTTGCATAAAAATAGGGATATTTATTTGTGAAAATTGACTGTCTAGTCTTTTAAGAGTCTCTGAGGCGTATTTCCCCGTATTTGCATAAGGTATTGATCGGCTTTATCTGTTACCGATTTTGTTACATCGAAAGTGTTTTGAAAAAAGGTGACTACGTCATCTGCCCATGGTTTATAGTAATTTAAGAATTTGCTACTTCCCATTCTTAAACGATTATATAAAATATGGTATTTAGCTTTGAAGACAAAAACTTCCAAGTTGCTATCAAGCAATCCCTTTGTATCGTAAGGACCTTTAATATCTGTAACAAAATCTCCAGTAAGAACGTTGTCGGGAAATAAAACAAGCATTATTGTGCAATATTTATTTTTTATACTAATACGTTCATGTTGTTCTTTAGGGAATGTATCTATATAAATTTGCGTTCCGGCCGGAACTGTTATAATATCGTCAAGCCCCTGCGTCTTAAATTTCTCAATTAATCTATTTTCTTTATAGCCGACTATACTATCTGCTTTTATTGTAACCGATTTCACTGGGGTGGTTATTTCTTTAGGGCCCCATCTTGAAACAGTTGTTAATGGCAACGTTTCGTGCTTGATAAACCAAGATGTTCTATAACGCATACCGAAAGTTTTAATAATCGCAATGTCTAGGTAGTCTTGAAAAAAAGACCCATCTATTTTGATATTTCTATCAGCCTGTGTCAGATTATTAAAAGTTGCGGCTATATATGGAGATTCTGAATGAAATCTATTCAAACATAAAAGAGATCTGTTAGCTTTGTTATAGAAAAAATAAATATAGAAATCGTCTGATTCTTTCTTGTTATCGAGATTAACCCAAAATGCCAAAGTAAATGCAAGAATAAATATTATAAACATTGCCATCCCAAAAAGTGTCACTCGGACAAGTGTAACGCGTGGGAATGACGACGATAAAAGGGCGCGCAAAAAGGTGTATGCTAATGAAACAAAAATAGTATTTAATACTACTCTGAAGATATCTTTATCAAACCTATTTAACCAGAATATATACCCTACATACATCAATCCTATTAATTCTATGAGGATTAACAATATATAAAAGATTTGCTTTGCATTATTTTTTTGTTTTATTGCTGTCCAAAGTGACAAAACATTCATATTTGAAAAGTCCTTGCTCGAATTTATCTACGGCTTTTTACTCCAGTCGCCTTTATATAGCCCCTCATCGATTAGCTTGTAAACAAATTCTTTAATGACCGAGCTCTTTATCACAAGCGATAAGCCAGAATTAAATGTTGATAAACTATTAACTCTTCCTTTTTCATCATATCCTATATTAGCATCTGGATAGACTGCCTCCTGAATTCCTACTAATTTTAGGCCTTTGTCGGTTACACAATAAACTGGTGAACCACTATTACCATGGCTTGCAAATCCATCGATTACGATTTCGTGTGACCCCGGCAGTACTTGAGCTATCATGCCCTTTCTTGTAACTGGATAGTTATGGTATAAATCTGATCCCAAATTAAGTGGAAACCCAGAAAATAATACCTCGAGTCCTTCTCTAAGATCGCTGTCGTCGATTATGGAATCTTCCAATAAAAAAGCGTTGCTTTTAATTGAATAATATTCTGTTCCGTCTGAGGATGTTTTTAATACAGCGTCCGGAGGTTTATTTTGTGGTAGCTTAAAATGGAGCAATCCTAAATCATAAATATCGTGAAGAGCAACTATAGATGCGTCGCATAAAGTCGGAGCCACGTCAGACATATTTACCTTTACAGTAATATGAAAAGGCGTAATTGTTTGTCCGCTAATATTATGCTGGAGAATATGCTTATTTGTAATAACAGCTAACCCGGGCGATTTTGATGTATCTATAATAAACCCTGTGCCTGCTTTAGAAACTGTGCTATTCCCGACTTTATAGTCAGCTTTAATAAATACGGACGTCTGTTTACCTGCGGCGATAAGGTTGATTTGCTCACTTGCATTACATATCATAGCCGACGTACTGAACACAAGTACTCCCATAAATAGAGTGAAAATATATTTATTCATACAGAAATCTTCTACTTTTTATAACTCCGTGTTCTAAGCCTTAAAAACTTTTATAAATTCCGCTACGACTCGAAAATCTTCACCAGATACATCCTCTAGCACTATGTCTTCAAAATCCTTATTTCCGGTGACAAGGTAATCCTTTTATGCCTCTATTGGCCACTGCCATCAATAATACTCCCTAATATAATCACACACCCGAACGAACGAAGATGGTAGTTTAACCATCCGAAATTTCCGTATAGCTGGAAATAATCTACATAATGGTTTCAAAATATTATCAGTGATCATCAGAAAATGCAGGGATTTATAACCCGCAAATCGGACAGGCCCAGCTATATGATAACTTTGCGGGATGCGCGGTATTACAGCTCGGCCTATACTTATGGAACCACTCGCATTCCAGCCTATAAGCTTCCTGTGAATTGGTTGTCGGCTCAAAATAAAAGTCTGTCGGGGAGCTTCGCCTTATCCACGCATTCTCTTCACGCTCAGACAGGTGGTTTTTTAACCTGCTGTTTAAATCAGTATCCGATCTCCCGACATAAACGGCGTTGTTACTACTGGTAACCAGTACATAAGCGCCGGGGGTAGCCGGTACTGTGGCATCGATACTTGTACTATTAAGCGTAAATTTCCCTCGCATAGTTATACGTAATATAATCCTTTTTTCAAGGCATTCGCTTCGGCTTGATTGATAAACCCAAGCTTCTGCAAAATAGTTACGATATCCCACGAATGAACACAAGTCTTATCCGGGCATCGTGATTTAAATTCATTCCTGATAACGAGCTCATCGCTGGCAAGACCATAGCCTTTTGAGATAGCCAGTGCAAGGCACGCGGCCTCACCTGCATGGATGGTAGCATCGCCTACTTTCTTGTTGCGATATTCATAAAATAGATCTTCTTGCTCCTTGCCGTGGATTTCTTCTTCTATCACCGCGCCGCTTGATATATACGGCTCAAGATCTATTGGGCCGTTCATTGAATGGCTTGCTTCTTTCTTTATTCTTTTCTCAACGACAATCTCCTGCGGGGCCCAACCGATAAGCTTATCCAGCATGACAAGGCCATGGAAGTTAATAATAACCATGGCATCAAAAACTATCTTTTCTCTGTTAAACAGGGTCGCCGGGCTCATCCTGAATACTCCCTCTTAATTTTCTCCCCAGATCCATCGCTTGATAGAGAGGAATTTCCAGGAAGTCGGCGAGTTTGGCAGTGGTTAATTTCCCTTGTTGAAAGGCCTTAATGGCAAGGTGCAGGTAAAGGGTAGGAAATTTCGTTCTGCTACGCTCCGGCTCGGATATCCCCATCGATTCACGAACGGAGGTTACCCAAGTATAATTTATAAGTTCATTTTTAATCTTATGCGTAATGAGTTTTAAATTATTAAGACGGTATACCATTGCCGTAAAGCTCACTCCAAAATAATCCGCAAGATAAACAACATCTTCTGCCTTAACATCGCTTGCTTCCTTTATTCTCATATTAAAAAGATCTCGCAATGTATCTTCTGGTATAAGGAAATTGCTCGCGAAACTATTCGCGACTTTTTCATCCGTTGAATTTCTCTCTTGCTCTGTCGAGATAATGCCTAACTTTTCTTTATGGAATACAAAATGCGCGTATTCGTGCGCGAGCGAGAAAAGCTGATTCCCTAAATTCGGGTTTGAATTAATAAGGACACATCCGCCCATTTTCTGATCGTATGTGAACATACCATAAACACCGCGTTCTGGCGGGACTGGTAAATAAAAAATCTTAAGGCCTCGCTTCTCTTCAAGAATCTGGCTTAAATTTCGTAATGGCGCTTGGCCAAGATCAAGTTGTTTTCTTTCGATGTCGGCATAGTGTTTTCCCCAATACCACTCTCTATTCCGTTCAAATTGATAATCCTGACTGACTGGCGGTCGAACCGTAACGCCTGATATACTTTCAAGCTCGCACATCTTCTCGCACAGGTTTTCAAATTCAGTAACAACTCGAGCAACCTCTTCATCGCCTTCGGTCTTCCTAAAAAGCACTTTGAATCCGCTATCCGTCAACAGGGTTTCCTTAATAAAATAATCAATAGGACGTCCGTAAAATTCAGCAAACCTATATAAATCTTTCAACGAAATATCTCTTTTTCCGTTTTCAATACCA
>JAHIRR010000302.1 GCA_018818505.1 Candidatus Omnitrophota bacterium
ATACCAAAGCTTCTTGGCGTGGACGGAAGAAAGATGAGCAAGTCCTATGACAATTTTATTGCGCTCGGTGATTCAGAAAAAACTATAAAAGAAAAATGCGCAATGATGTTTACTGACCCAAAGAGGATAAAGCTCTCTGATAAGGGCCACGCAGATGAATGTAACCTCTATCACTATTTTAATCTACTAGATAAGAAAAAAGCGCCGAAGGTATATGAATATTGCACAAACGCAAAGAAGGGCTGTGCAGAATGCAAGAAAGACCTGGCAGGCGTTGTAGCAGATTATCTGAGTGACATCAGGAAGAAGAGAGAGAAACTTTTAAAAGACAAGGCTGCGCTCCGCGACATATTAAAGCAAGGCGCGAAAAAAGCCCGCAAGGCAGCAGCTGAAACAATGTCCGAGGTCCGGAAAATAACCGGCCTAACTCAACAAAACGAAAAGTAGACAAAACAGTCACTGACTGTTTTGTCTACTTTAGCGGTTTAAGGTATGTCATACAAGGTTAAACTCGACGTATTTGAAGGGCCGTTGGATTTATTGCTCTATCTCATAAAGAAGAACGAGGTAGATATATATGATATTCCTATAGCTGAGGTGACAGAGCAGTATCTGGAATACATGGAGCTCATGCGCATGTTGGATCTGAACATCGCTGGCGAGTTTCTGGTCATGGCGGCGACGCTCATTCACATAAAGAGCAAGATGCTCCTGCCTCCTGAGGAAAAAGAGGTTTTTCCTGAGGAAGAAGAGGATCCAAGGGAAGAGCTCGTGAGGCGGCTTCTTGAGTACAAGAAATTCAAGGAAGTCGCAGGCATACTGCAGGATATGGAAGGCCAGCGCAAGAAGATGTTTACCAGGGCCATGACCTTTGAGGCCGAGCCTGGTGAGAAATTTTTTGAAGCGAGTTTATTTGATCTCATTACAGCGCTTACCAAGGTGTTGAAGAATGTTCCAAAAGAGATTTTTCAGGAGATAGTAAGAGATGAATTTACCGTGGAGCAGAAGGTGCATGATTTATTGCACATGCTGGTGACCAGGCCCATTATACATCTCTCAGAGCTTTTTAAGAATGCAAAGAATAAGTCAGAGATTATTGCTATTTTTCTGGCAGTGCTGGAACTGATAAGATTAAAAGAGGTCATTGTGGCCCAGAAACAGAGTTTCAGCGAGATAGAAGTGATACGGAATGAGAAGCATAGACTGAGGGTAGAATAAATGCATAGAGACCAGGCGAAAAACATAATCGAGGCAATGCTTTTTGTGAGTGACAAGCCTTTGTTTGTAAATGAGATAAAGGGCGTGCTGGACGAATTTAAGGCTCAGGATGTAAAAGATATCATCTTTGAGCTGACAAAGGAATATGAGGATATGAGCCGCGCTTTCAGGATCAAGGAGATCGCAGGTGGCTACCAGATAACGACAGACCCGTCGCTCGCGCTATGGCTCAAGAAACTATATAAGACTTCTGGCGTAGATCGGCTCACAGGGCCTAGCCTTGAGACACTCGCAATAATAGCGTACAAACAGCCTGCCACAAAACCAGAGATAGAGGCGATAAGAGGCGTAAATGTGGACGGCGTTTTAAAGACGTTAATAGAAAAGAATCTTGTAAAGATCGCGGGGAGACGTGAGACAGTGGGTCGTCCAATACTTTATGGCACCACGCAGGAATTCTTGCAATACTTTGGCTTGAATTCTCTCCAGGAGCTGCCGAAATTAGAAGAGTTTCATTTTACAGAAAAGGATATAGAATTACCTGAACATTTAAGGAAAGAAGAAGAGGTGACCCAAGATGAAGTTAACCAGTCTTCGCAAGAAAATTGACGAGATTGACAAAAAGATCATCGAGCTTTTAAACAAAAGGGCTGCTGTGGCCAAGGATGTCGGCCATCTAAAGCATCATGCAAGAAGCGGCGTGTATGTGCCTGACAGAGAGGCTGAGGTCTATGGAAATATCTCAGAACAGAATAGCGGTCCGCTCTCTGACAATGCATTAAGGGCGATTTATCGAGAGATAATGTCGTCCTCTCTTGCACTCGAGAGGAGCCTGCAGATAGCCTATCTTGGGCCTGAGGCGACATTCACGCATATAGCCGCGATAAGAAAATTCGGCAGCCAGGTAAACTATGCCCCGTGCAATAGCATCACAGATGTCTTCAGAGAGGTCGAGACTGGCCGCTCTGACTATGGCGTGGTGCCTGTTGAAAATTCAGTCGAAGGTGCAGTGAATCACACGCTGGACATGTTCATTGATTCCGATCTAAAGATATGCTCGGAGATCTACCTGGATATCTCGCATAATCTTATTGGCAGATGCAAGAATCTAAAATCTATAAAAAGGATTTATTCAAATCCGCAGGTATTCGGCCAGTGCCGCGCATGGCTTG
>JAHIRR010000303.1 GCA_018818505.1 Candidatus Omnitrophota bacterium
AAAGCTGACCAAGGGCTCGCTTTCTCAGGGAGATACTATTGTTATAAAAGGCCACACCACTGAGTTTAAGGAAAAGATAGACTCTATGCAGCTGGACCGTGCCCCGATTACAAGCGCTTCTGTAGGGCAGGAAGTAGGGCTTAAAGTGAAGGCCAGGACCAGAGAACATGACGCGGTCTATAAGTTGGTCGGATAGTAATATTTTTTAAACGCAAATTCTCGCAAATCCAACGCGAATATTCGCGAATATCAGCGTTAGATTCGCGTTTATTCGCGTTAAAAGATAGAATTGGTATTGAATTTGTAAAAAACTGTGCTATACTTTTATTGAAGCCGATAAAGTTATAAAGATGAGCCTGATAACAGGCAAAGCCGGATCGTCTATACGATCAATCTTTATCGGCTTCTTTTTTATTGTATGATATCCTATTACAAAAAAAATGACATAGGTGTTATAGAGTTTAATGATCCTGATTCAGAGATGAATTTACTATCTAAAGAAAATTTCAAGCAGCTCGGAGCCATCATAGATAGTATCGCGACCAATAAAGTCGAGCTTCGCGCATTGTTTTTTATAAGCAAGAAACAGAATATCTTTATTGCGGGCGCAGATATTAAAGAGCTTGCTGCCATGCGCACAGAAAAAGAGGTGCGTAGTTTTTGCCAAAACGGACAAAGGCTATTTAGAAAAATAGCCTCCTTAAAGATGCCGACTTTTACTATAGTAGATGGCGCCTGTGTCGGAGGCGGAATGGAATTGGCGCTTTCTTGTGACCATGTGCTCGCTACTACAAATAAGAGAGTGAAGATCGGGCTCCCAGAGGTAAAGTTAGGCATCTCGCCTGGTTTTGGCGGACCACATAGATTAAGAGAAAAGATAGGATCAAAGAAAGCAAACTCTCTTATGGATAAAGGTGAGTTGGTTTCTGCAAAAGAGGCGAAAGAGCTGGGAATAATAGACAAGATCATTCCGGAGTCAAGAAAAGATGATTATGAAGGACTATCAAAGCTGCCTGGTCAACTTCGTAAGTTGCCCTTTGGGCAACTTACGAAGTTGACCAGGTCTGAGGTCGAGGAGCGTGAAATAAAACTGGTGATTGATAAGATCTTTAAGAAGCCAGCACAGAATGCTCTATCATCATATTTATTGGTTGATAAATATAAAGGCCGTGTACTGTTAAATCCTCCTCTAAAGCGCTGTTCAGTTATAGGCGCTGGCACGATGGGCAGGGGCATCGCTTATTTAATAAGCTTAAGGACAGGATCGTTAGTTGATATTACAGACACTGGTAAAGATATTTTAAAAAAGGCAAGCTCGCATGTAAAAAGCGTATACAGGAACGCAGTTACGAAGGGCATATTGTGCAACAGCGAAGCGAGATCATGCTTTAAGAAGATAAACTTTGGGGACCCATTATCCAGAGATACTGATATAGTGATAGAATCTATAACAGAAGACGTGCTAAAGAAAAAGATATTGTTTGGCCAGATAGAGAAATCGTTACGCAAGGATTGCATAATAGCTACAAATACTTCATGTATTCCTATTGAGGAGATATCAAAGTCCCTGAGGAATGCCGAGCGCCTTATTGGTATGCATTTTTTTAATCCAGCATATAAGATGAAGTTGGTAGAGGTTATTCCCACGAGATTTACAAGCAAAGAGGTTTTGGATTCGACCATAGGCTTTTTACGCAGCCTCAAAAGGATACCTCTTGTGGTCAAGGATAGCCCTGGATTTCTTGTAAATCGCATGGTCCTGCCGTATCTAAATAAAGCCCTTTTTATGCTGAAAAAGGGTTTTAAGGCAGAGGAGATCGAGAATGCAATGTTGGATTTTGGCATGCCAATGGGCCCCTTGCGCCTCTTAGAAGAGATCGGCCATGATGTGGCATATAAGGCCAGCAAGATACTCGAAGATAGCTTTGGGAGTAGGATGAATGTTCGAGGCCGAACCTCGAACATTAAGTGTTCGAGGCCGAACCTCGAACAACGCTTGTTGCAACCTATAAGGAGAGAGGCTGAGTTGTGTTTGAAGGAAGGGATCGTAGATAGCCGCGAGGTTATTGATCTGGCATTATTGTTAGGCATAGGGTTTCCAAGATCCAGGAGGATATGGGAGATATGACAGACAGCAGCAAGGTGATAGCAGTATACAGTACTACACATAGAGAGGCGAAGACGTGGTATGCGATAAACCTTGCAACAGCGCTTGCCCTGATCACAAAAGGCAAGGTTTTATTTATTGATCTGGCAAGCACGCTGGAATATAAAATAAGCAGTGATGTGAAAATAGAGTGTCTAAAGCAGAACCGCATTAAAGAACGCCAGATCGAAAACATAAAAAAGGACTATCTCTATACTATAATTAATGCCTCAGGCGAGGCAGACGAGTCCATATACAGGATATTTACAGGTGTTGATGCTGTGCATTTTTTTGTTGATTCGACTAAGGATGATCTTGGGGCTGCTCATGGATTTTTAGAGGATTTACTCGAGAAAGGACTTGAGTCAATACACTCCAAGACAAGCGTTATTGTAAATAGGCTGAATATATTTGATAAATTTTCAAAAGAGGAAATGGCGTGGTTAATCAAGAGAGATATCTCAGCTATTGTTCCTGAGCCAGGTATTATGGATGCAGCGCTGGACTCAAGTGGGACACCTCTTGTTTTAAAATCCAAAGATTCTTCTTATTCAAAAGCGATCTTGCGCATTGCAAAGAAAGAGTCAGGCAAGTTACTGGGCCTTGCCCTGGGAAGTGGGGCTGCGTTTGGGCTTGCGCATATAGGAGTTTTGAAGGTGCTGGAGGATAGGCGTATAATTATAGATGTTGTGTCAGGTTCGAGCATAGGCGCGCTTATAGCAGGTATGTACGGTCTTGGTTTTTCTGCAGACAAGATAAAAGGAGTAGCAAAAAAACTAAGAAGTAAACTAAAGATCCTGAGGCTGATGGATTTTACATTGCCTATATCAGGTATCCTGGCTGGAAAAAGGATGAAGATGTTCTTAGGGAAGATTTTTGAGGAAAAAACATTTGAAGATCTGGAAATACCTGTTAAGATAATGGTATACGACCTGGCAAACAGAGAGACGCTTGTGATAGAGAAGGGCTTGCTTGCGGACGCGGTTTATATGAGTATAGCAGTGCCAGGCATATTTAAACCCAAGATAGAAAAGGAAAGAATGATCATCGATGGCGGGGTTTCAGATCCTGTGCCTGTAGATATATTGTTAAGGCAAGGCGTGAAAAAGATAATAGCCGTGAATGTCTTGCCAGGCCCTAAAGACATACATGAAAAGAACATGCTTTTAAAAAAGAGGAATAGCGAAGAAAGGAATCTCATGCTTACAGCCCCTTTTAACGTAAGGATAGGCTTATCTATAATGAAACATTTAAGAAGGATTTTTACGCCTAATATATTTGATGTTATCATGACGACCATGCAGTCTATGGAATATATGCTGGGAGAGAATAGCTGCAGGAAAGCAGATGTTGTCCTGCGCCCTGTGCTTTCATTTGCTAACTCGACTGATTTTCATCTTGCAAATGATTTTATTAAAAGGGGCGAAGAAGACGCGCTTTCTCATGCTGAGGAGATAGCAAGATTAGCGGAGGCCTAATGGAAGATACGACGATAAAAATATTAATAATAGAATTTAGTTCACAAAATATATTAAAGATAAAAGAGGCCCTTTCTAAGCCGTCCAGCGTTTCATACGAGTTATTGTGGTTACAAAAAGAAGAGAATCTGCTCAAAAAGGTCGACGAAGAGAAGTTTAATGTCATACTCCTTTCTTATAATTTACCTGGCGCGAATGGTCTTGAAATACTCGCTGATTTACAATATAAAGACCTGCATGGCCCTGTTATAATGATGGCAGACAGGGGTGATGAAGAATTTGCCACGCTGGCAATGAGAGAGGGCGCGTATGACTATGTAATCCGGGAAAAAGGATTTGAAAAGGGCCTGAGCATCGTGATTCATAATGCATTAAGGGCGTTTGAGGCGCAGAAGGAAAAAGAGCGGCTGCAGAAAGAGATCGCTGCTAAGAACATTGAGCTGGAGGCTGCGAATAGAAAGCTGAAGGAGTTGGATAGGATCAAATCTGACTTTGTTGCAAATGTCGCGCATGAATTCAGGACACCTCTTACAATTATAAAAGGCAATACGGATTTGGTTATTAAGGGAGGGCTTGGCGAAGTGACCCCAGAGCAAAAGGATATGCTTGGCGGCGCTGTAAACGTGGCAAACAGACTCGCCAGGCTTGTAAATGATCTGCTGGATATATCAAAGATAGAGTCAGGCAAGATGAAGCTAAAAAAAGAGAGCCTTAATATAAATAAGATAATAGAAGAGAACCTGACTGTCTTTAGTAAGATAATGAAAGACAAAAAGCAGGCCATTAACAAGGATCTTGCAAAGGATATGCCTGATATAAACGCTGACATAGATAAAACAACACAGGTATTTATCAATCTTTTAAGCAATGCCATAAAGTACAGTTCTGAGGGGGGCAAGATAACAATAAAAAGTACTAACCTTGAGAAGGAGATAATGGTGGAGATCTCTGATACAGGCGAGGGCATAGCCCCCGAGAACATAGACACAGTATTTGATAAGTTTGCAAGGGTAACTGCTGAAAAAAAAGAAGGTACAGGCCTGGGATTACCCATAGCAAAGGATATAGTTACGCTTCACAATGGAAGAATGTGGGTCAAGAGCGAATTAGGCAAGGGCAGTCAATTTTATTTTACATTACCAAAGTAGACAGGAGACACACATGAAATCTTTTATTTGGACAGTGTTGATATTGATGTTAATTTCCAGTATAGCTGGATGTGAGCACCCTCGGGCGCGGGCAGAGCGCATAGGTGATGACATTGATTGGATACTTCTTGACGGTGACCCGGACGTGGATAAATAGCATGTTATGTAATCGCGGAAATACGCGGAAGCTGGCCTTCGGCCAGACGCGGAAATACGCGGAAGGTAGGAGAAAATATGTTTAGTAGGATCAGGGAAGACATAAAATCCGCTATGGAAAAAGATCCTGCGGCTAAGAGCGGGCTGGAGGTATTTTTATGCTATCCAGGCGTTCATGCCTTATGGTTCCACAGAATAGCGCACTTTTTTTACTCGCATA
>JAHIRR010000024.1 GCA_018818505.1 Candidatus Omnitrophota bacterium
GGCTTCGCTCGCAATGACAGTGTATTGGGGAGGATATTATGTGCGAGTTAATATTGGAAGGCAAAGCAGCGCTTGTAACAGGCGGCGCAAGGGGTATTGGCAAAGAGATCGCGCTCTCTCTTGCAAGGGAAGGCGCAAACATAGCCCTGTGCGACGTGAATCTTGAGGAGACAGAAAAGACCGCTAAGGAAATCCACGATTTAGGCAGGGCGAGTCTTGCCCTGAAGGCAGATGTCACCAGTCTGAAAGATGTGCAGGATATGATGGATAAAATTCTTGACAAATTTACTAAAGTAGATATACTTATAAACAACGCAGGCATAACTAAAGATGGCCTTGTGCTCAGGATGACAGAAGAAGACTGGGACAGGGTCATAGCGGTGAATCTAAAAGGCTGCTTTATCTGCACAAAGGCGGCATCAAAGATTATGCTGAAGCAGAGGTTCGGCAAGATAGTTAATCTTGCTTCGATCATTGGTATAATGGGTAACATTGGCCAGGCTAATTATGCAGCCTCCAAGGCAGGTATAATAGGGCTTACGAAAAGCGTGGCAAAAGAACTGGCACCTCGCGGCGTCTCAGTAAATGCAATAGCGCCAGGATTCATAAAGACAGAGATGACAGCCAAATTGTCAGAGGATGTACAGAAGAAGATACTTTCGTTTATACCGCTTGGACGTTTTGGAGAGCCAAAGGATGTAGCGAATCTCGCGTTATTCCTTTCGAGCGAAAACTCTTCATATATAACTGGTCAGGTGATACAAATCGACGGCGGAATGTTGATGTAATAAAAGGAGGGGTTAACATGGCAGTAGCAGAGAAAGTAAAATCAATAATAGCAGAGCAGTTGGGAGTGAAGCCGGAAGAAGTGGTTCCTGAGGCATCTTTCATAGATGATCTTGGCGCAGATTCTCTTGATACAGTGGAGCTGGTAATGGCGCTCGAAGAGGAATTTGGCACAGAGATCCCTGATGAGGATGCTGAGAAGATCACTACTGTGGGCGATGCTATTAAATACATAGAAGAAAAGTCAGAAAAGAAATAATAGCTTTGCTTGGATCTGAGATGAACGGGTTAGAGGAGTAATGCTGTGTCTAATTCTCCTCTAACCCGTTACTTTTAGAGACACAGATTATCTAAATTGTCATTGCGAGCGAACGGAGTGAGCGAAGCAATCTCAAAAGTATGAGATTGCTTCGGGCTTCGCCCTCGCAATGACATTAGGAGTATAATGCATAAACGCAGGGTTGTTGTTACAGGATTAGGAATAATCTCACCCGTAGGCAATAATAAGGCGGATTTCTGGACGTCTTTAGTAAATGGCAAAGGCGGCATTGGCCCGCTTACTTCCTATGATTGCAAGGATTATACTTCACGCATAGCAGGTGAGGTCAAGAATTTCGTGCCCGCCCCGTTTATCTCAAAGAAAGAATTGCGCCGCATGGAGAAATTTGTCCAGTTTGCTGTAACAGCGGCTAAAGAGGCGGTAGATGATTCAGGCCTGGACATACCAAATGAGAACCCGTTCAAGATAGGTGTCTTAGTGGGTTCAGGTATAGGCAGCTTAAGGATAATAGAGGAGCAGCATGCGGTAATACTTAAAAGAGGGCCGTCAAGGATAACCCCATTCCTGATACCCATGCTCATTGTTAATATGGCATCGGGCCATATATCAATAATGTTTAAACTAAAGGGCCCGAACTCTTGCACTACGACTGCTTGCGCTGCAGGCACCCATGCGCTCGGAAATGCATTTAAGATAATCCAGAGAGGCGATGCTGATGTGATGGTTACAGGCGGCACAGAGAGCTGTATCACGCCTCTTGGTGTAGGAGGCTTTTGCGCGTTAAAAGCGCTTTCCACGAGAAACAATGAACCAGAAAGGGCGAGCCGCCCTTTTGATAAAGAGAGAGACGGATTTGTAATAGCGGAAGGTTCTGGAATGGTTGTTTTAGAAGAGTATGAGCATGCAAAGAAAAGGAATGCCAGGATATACGCAGAGGTGATCGGGTTTGGAATGAGCGGAGACGGTTATCACATGACAGCGCCTGATCCTACAGCAGAGAGTCCCGCTGAATGCATGAGAAGCGCGTTAAAAGACGCGGGAATAAAGCCAGAAGACGTTTCATATATAAATGCGCATGGCACATCCACGAGCCTGAATGATAAAGTAGAAACACTTGCTATAAAAAAGGTCTTTGGCGATTGCGCAAAGAAAGTACCGATTTCCTCAACAAAATCCATGACAGGCCATCTATTGGGCGCGGCAGGAGGAATAGAATTTGTAGCATGCTGCCTTGCTATTAAAGACGGAATAATTCCACCCACCATTAACTACGAAAATCCAGACCCGGATTGCGATCTGGACTATGTGCCGAACAAGGCGCGTAAGGCAAAGGTCGATATCTGCATGTCTAATTCCCTTGGTTTCGGCGGCCACAACGCCACTATCTGTGTCAAAAAACTCTAAGTTGTACGGTTTTATACGTTTGTAACCGGTGAGAAGCTGTGAAATAATTGCCTCAATTTGGTAGCTTCTCTAAATTTACCGACGAGCTTCGAAATCTATTATGACCGAAATTTTAATTATTTCACAGCTTCTGAGTTAACAAGGGGTGTAACACAGACATGTCATTGCGAGGAGGAGCCCCGCCCTTTCTACGAAAGGGCGGGACGACGACGAAGCAATCTCAAAAAAAGAGATTGCTTCGCTCACTTTGTTCGCTCGCAATGACACATGCA
>JAHIRR010000304.1 GCA_018818505.1 Candidatus Omnitrophota bacterium
ATTTGTATTAGACACTAACGTGCTTCTTCATAATGCCAGCGCCTTAAAGTCGTTTGCTGACAACGAGGTCGTCCTGCCTATTGATGTTATAGAGGAATTGGATATATTTAAAAGGGATAGTGATGAGAGGGGCAGGAATGCCCGCACTGCCATAAGGATGCTGGATGATCTGAGGGAGAAAGGCAGATTGGGCGAAGGTGTGCCTCTGGAAGGTGGAGGCCTGTTACGCATAATCATGCATGTAGATATAAAAAAGCCGTTCGATCTTTCTCGTGAAAAAAGAGATAATAAGATCCTGATGACAGCATATAGCCTGCAGCAGAAGGGGGCTGTAGTCGTCTTTGTATCAAAGGATATCAACGCGAGGGTCAAGGCAGATGCCCTTGGCATAAAGGCAGTTGATTTTGAAAAGCAAAAGGTGGACATGGACAGGCTTTATAGCGGGTGGAAAGAGGCCCTGGTAGACAAAAAAGATATAGACAGGTTTTACAATAAAAAATTTCTAGAGATAACAGACAAGGATATATTTTCAAATCAATATGTTTTATTAAAAGACAATAAAAATGAAAAATATACTGCCCTTGCGAGGTTCTGCCGCAAGAGAAAAGGCGTAGTGCCTCTTGGAGCTGAGGCAGGCGACGCATGGGGGATCAAGCCAAGGAATAAAGAGCAAGCAATGGCATTCGATCTTTTGATGGATGACAGTATAAATCTGGTAACGCTCGTAGGTCAGGCAGGCACTGGAAAAACGCTTCTGGCCCTGGCAGCAGGCTTAAAGAAGGTAGTGGATGAGCATGCATACAAGAGGCTCCTTGTTTCAAGGCCTGTTATACCCATGGGAAAAGACATAGGATACCTTCCTGGCACAAAAGAGGAGAAACTTATAAACTGGATGCAGCCTATATATGATAATCTAGAATACATATTGACCGCAAGAAAGAGAAAAGAACACATAGAGGATTTAATAGACTCTGATCTTTTGCAGTTAGAGGCATTGACATATATGAGAGGAAGGAGTATTCCTAATCAGTTTATTATAGTGGATGAGGCGCAGAATCTTACGCCGCACGAAATAAAGACTGTTGTCACCCGCGCCGGAAACCACACAAAAATGGTCTTGACAGGAGACCCATATCAGATAGACAGCCCCTACCTTGATTCTTCTTCCAATGGCCTGAGTTATGCAGTTGAGAAGATGAAAAACCAGGAGATGTTTGGTCATATATCTCTTATTCGAAATGAACGCTCAAATCTTGCTAGTCTTGCCGCAGAACTGCTATAGACCTGGTCAACTTCGTAAGTTACCCATTGGGTAACTTACGAAGTTGACCAGGTGAGAACCTCTACTCTAACTCGAATTATCCCTTTATCCAAATCACCTAAATAAGAGAATGCTTTTTTTGAGAGATCGATTATCCTGCCGCGGTTTACCAGCCTTTTAGCAGGGCCCCTGTCATTTACCCTTACGTATACAGTTTTATCATTATCGAGATTAGTGACTTTTAAGAGGGTGTTAAAAGGCAGATTCCACATAGCGCATGTTAACTTTGAATCATCGAAGATCTCCATATTGGCAGTTGTCTCCAAGACTCCAGGATCAGTCTGAGAATACCATGATGCTGTACCTTTATATATAGTGTGAGCTGGGCCAGCCTTGCTTGGGTAAGCGGATAAGAGGCATAACGTTAGTGATATAATTATTAGCTTCTTCATATGGTTTCGGTAACCCGGCTATCCTTCGACGCGGCCAACTTCGTTGACCTTGCTCAGGATCCGTAGCTTTGCGTCCCACTCTTTCAAGTGGTTTGCCTTTGTCGTTCCATAGTATTTACTTGTCTCTACCTAAAGTATGCCATAAATAGCGTAAAAAACAAGCTATAATCATATAATAACGTAAAAAAATATTTAATTTTTTTGTTGACAAATCAAACTAAATACTTTATAATACTCATTAAGTAATTGGAATTTAAAACAACTAAGGAGGTAACATATGTACAGGAAAACATTGCATATTATAATCGCATCAGTGATGTTTTTAAGTTTTGCTATAGTAAAAGAAGCTCTTTGCTATAGAATACCACCTGAGGAGAGCAATGTCAGGTATTTATACGTCTTTGGCGAAGATGGAAGAAAAAGTTATGGCGCGAAAAAGACGCCCCAGGTTGTATTCTTGAGAGTTCCTGAGAACTACACTGGTAACGTAGAAATATCTATCTATGATCCTGATATAGGAGATTATATTGATGAAAAGAGCGGGAAATGGAACACCACGACCCGCTTTTCTATTTTTGGCGGAAACAAAGCGTATTCATCTACAGCAGGAATAAGCGAGGCAAAGATAGTAGATTTTTTTGAAGGCACACTTCTGGATTCTCAGGAATTCGGTGAAGATAAGTCCTACGATAAAAAGTTTTATCACTTTTCTCCCATAGAGGCAAGTAAGGGTGAAAAGGTGGGAAGCTTCAGATATTTTAAGATAGTTGCTGAAGGGCTCTCAGGGGATGACAACAATGTCTTTGCCCTTGAGGTATCTCCCGATACAATAGAGGCGTTTAGCTACGCGCTTTCATTAAGGCTTTCAGAGAAGCGTGGCACAAAGATGGCGCTTTATCCTGCAATACCTGCGGATGCAGCGAAGATAATTGAGTATAATTATGATCTGGACGCGACCGGAGGAGAGATAGAACTTGTAAGCGCATCGCGTTCTTACGGCATAAAAGGTTCTGGAACC
>JAHIRR010000305.1 GCA_018818505.1 Candidatus Omnitrophota bacterium
ACCCGCAAGGTCTATGTTAAGTTCAAGGATACCGCGGGAAATGAATCAGAGATATTAAACGACACCATAGAGCTTATAATCATAGCGCCTGACACCATAATAACAAGCGGCCCGAACCTCTTGACCAAGTCCACCATTGCGCTCTTTACTTTCAGAGCCACCATAGATAACTGTGTCTTTAAATGGAAGTTTGATGATGAAGAGTGGTCAGAGTGGAGCGCTGAGAACTCTGTAACCAGGGAAGAGTTATCCCAGGGCAACCATTACTTTAAGGTACAATCTGCCAAGGACGTAAACAATAATGGCGAGATCGACGCAGATGAAATGGATCCTGTACCAGAAGAACGCACCTGGACCGTAAGCGAAACAGGCACTGTAAAACCAGACCTACCCATCAAAAAACCCTTCAAATTCTGGAAAAAAGAATAACTTTAACCTGGACAACTTCGTAAGTTACCCAATGGGTAACTTACGAAGTTGTCCAGGGTAAAGGGTGGGAATTTTAACATAGGCTTATGGAGCCAAGGAAGGGGTTATTTTTTTGGGTGGATTATGGTAAAGTTTGGAAAAGTTATATGTTTTTTAATATATGTGATATTTTTAACTAAAGCCTCGCTTTATCCTTTTTCTGTCTCAGAAGATTCACTTAGACTTCCCCTTGACAGTAGCGTTATAAAACGCATGGAAACAGCATTTTCTTCTAAGATGTTGAAGGCCGAGAAAAAATTGGTAGATGAATTTACAGACTTTTTAGACACAGAAAAAAGTAATGAGTTCAAGGAAGAATTGAAGAAATTCTTTCCGGAAACTTCTAATTATAACAAAGCCATCGAAGATATGAAATATATATTGCTCGAGGTGCATGACGAAGATGCTGAATACATCTTGATGCAATCCGATCGACACGTTATCAAGGAGAATCTTTTTGTATTAAAAGACGGAAAAATAGATTTTGAGGCAACTGCCGGCGATCAAGAGAAGTTAAGACTTTTATTCCAAGTAATAGAGAATGAAGAGTCTATTGTAAAAAGATATAATTTACCTGACAAGCGAGTTTTAAGGGCGATGAAAGCGCTAAAGGGGATTAAGATTGACATCCCTGGCCATCCAATTAAAGTTGATCTCTGGGATGCAGCCCATTATTACTGGAGCTCTGTAATAACTAAGAACGAAATGTTTCTTAAAGATTTACCTTTGACTTCTGACATAGATCTAGTTCGTAGCTTTGCCGTTACAGCAGCTATGGAGCATATTATGTATTTGCGTCGGGGTAAGCTTGCAATAAACCAAACTTTTCGTGATCTAAAATTGCCTACGAGATCCGCAGATGAAAAAAAGAAAATATCTCTGACTACTCAGAGAATTATGGCTTCCATGGATCCAGCCTTCCAGATTGCAGTAGATAGTGCGCTTCCAAAGGTAATGGGCAATGCTATTCTGAAGGGTTTGCTCGATTTTAACGAGACGTATTTTGAGTTATTTGAAAGGGCTGTTGACATCGGCGTCGTAGATTATGATGTAGGTAAGCCTGAAGCTAAAAAAGTTGGCAGTCTGGGGATTATGATGAAACCTGGCAAGAGGGGAGAAATGGATAACTGGGAACGTGAAGCTCGTACATTTAAAGGCTCAAAACAAGAAGGGTTTAGCATGTACGATGGAGAGTTTAACGAGAATAAAAATTTTAATGCCTTTTTGAAAAATCAAGGGCCAGCTGTCAGTCTGATACAGATGACTGTAAGAGGAATAAATATAGATTTTAGAGCAAATAAGGCTCCGTATTTTGAGAAGCATGGTTTAATAATAGTAGAACCAGAGAAAAACTATCCTCAGGAGCTTAACTTGGTTACGCTTGAAGCTGTTGATGCGATAAGAGAAGATCTAGACTTAGATAAACGTTTCAGAATAGGTATGAATCCCACTGATAATTGGGGGGGCAAGGTTCATCATGGGCATCTTCACATTATATCCCTTCCAGAAGAATTTGATGTTGCGCCCATTGAAAATTCAGAAAGGGATGAAGTCTTGGAAAATAATGGCATAGGGATTCATAAATTAACTGGTTTTGTATTTGATGGCCTGATGTTCAGCGGCAGAGGGGATTTAAAGCGGGAATCCGCCATGAATCATGTTCTGCAGATAATGTATCAAAATAAGACACACGGTGTTGTGTGGGGTCTAAACGGAGAAGTGTACATTGTTCGCGCAGCTGATGATATAGAGATTTCAGCTGGAAAGATATGCGAGACAGGCATGGGCGTAGGCGGGAAAATGGGAATTTTTGATACGAGCCAGGAAAAAGTTTATTCTTCTATTACGCAGGAAAAAATGATAAATCAATTAACTCTTCTCAAAGAAGAAAGACCTATGGATCCAGATACCTATTTTAGCGCTGGATTTATAGAACTGCTTAGTAGTAAAGAGGTTACCGAAAGTCTCCTAAAAGAGCGATTAGAATCAAACCAATCTTCTTCCAAAGCTCTCTAGTTATAAATCTCCCCAAGAAACAAAAAAATCCAAAATAATTGAAAGAAATTCACCCCCTTCCTGTGTCTAATATAGTAGAAGACCTGGATAACTTCGTAAGTTACCCTATGGGTAACTTACGAAGTTATCCAGGTATCACTCATAAACAAGGAGGGTAAAATGGTGACTGGGCATATTTATCATGTTTGTAGCAGGAGTATCGCGGGGTATAGAATATTTAATAATGATTCTGAATACTTACGAATGAGAGAATTGATAGAGTATTATCAAATAGAAAACCCAGCTGTTAGTTTTTCTAGATTTAAAGAACGTGATATGCAGCATTTAGAAAGAAGTGATAGGGATGCTAGAAAATTAGTACAGATTATTTCTTATTCTCCCATGCCTACGCATATACATTTGGCGCTTAAGCAATTGATAGATAACGGTATATCAATTTTTATGAGGAAGATTCTTGATAGTTATTCACGTTATTTTAACTTAAAGCATAGACGAAAGGGACCATTATGGGAGGGACGTTTTAAGAGGGTTCATGTAGGGACTGATGAACAATTGCTGCATCTAACGCGCTATATTCACCTGAATGCTGTTACAGATCGCCTTGTTGATAGGCCTGAGGATTGGAAATGGTCTTCTTATAATGAATATCTTTGTAATGTTGATCCTGAGGATAGAATTTGCGAATATGATGATGTCTTAGATATTAACCCAGCCTCGTATAAACAATTTGTTGAAGATAGGATTTCTTACCAGAGAGAGTTGAAGAAGATAAAAGGCTTGTTGCTCGATTAGATTGTAGACCTGGACAACTTCGTAAGTTACCCAGAATGGGTAACTTACGAAGTTGTCCAGGGTTATTTTAGGCCCCTACCTTGACAAATACTATCTGGTAGTATATAGTTATATCACCCCCTATCAGGGCAGTTGATGCTTCTGATCGGGGTTTTTTAGCCTAAGATTTTTTGGAGGACGCATGAATAAGGAAAGATACTATTCAGCTACAGAGACTGCTGAGTTTCTGGGTATATCCAAACAGACGCTTATTCGCTATGAGAATAAGAAAGTATTCCCTAAGCCTAAGCGTAATGCTGTAAATGGATGGCGGGAGTATACTGAGGATGAGATAAGGCGTCTTAAGACCATAATGGGAAGGGAACGCTAATGACTAAGTTGGCCAGGACCTCAATAGGGCTGGATATTGGGACTCGCTACATAAAGCTCGTTGAGCTCAAGAGGTCTGGAGAGAATGCTATTACACTGAATAAATTTGGCATAAAGGAGATCCCTAAAGACCTTAAGATGGACAGGGATAAGGTGATCCTCCAGCTGATAGCACAGTTATTTTCTGAGAACAATATAAAGTTGCGCAATGTAAACATAGCTGCAGGCGGTCAGTCAGTCTTTGTGAGATTTGTGAAGCTCCTGCAGACAAAAGAGGACAAGCTCAAACAGACAATGAAATTCGAGGCGCAGAATCAAATACCGTTTCCGTTGAACGAGGTGGCGTGGGATTGGTCGCTGCTGGACAAAGACAAGAAGGCCACTAAAAAGGCAGTAATAGTGGCGATAAAGAAGAACCTGATAAATGATATGATCGCGAAATTAAAGAGCATAAAATTATCTACGAACCTGATAGATGTATCGCCTATAGCCCTTTATAATTGCATGAGTTTTAATGAAGATTATGAGGAGTCTAAACTTGGCGCCATATTAGACATAGGTGAGCGTTCCAGTAATCTGGTTATTTTTAAACAGGGAAACATATGGATAAGGAGTTTTCCAATAGCAGGCGAGAGGATAATAGAGGCAAAAGAGCAGGGCATAGAGGAACTCATAGGAGAAATAGAGCGTTCAATAGAGTATTATTTTATGCAGAGTGGCGAAGAAGCATCTGGAAAGAAGCTTAATGAACTTATCCTTACAGGAGGCGGTTCGCTGATCCAGGACCTTGCTGCCGCGATTTCCGCTAAGTTTGACATGGCTCCAAAAATCCTTGATCCATTCAGGAAATTGCAGATGGATAAAAGCGCATTTTCCAATACAGAGTCCCAGGGCATTAAGAACCAGCTTGCCGTGGCTATTGGCCTTGGCTTAAGAGGCATGACAGGATTAAAGATAGAGGTGAATTTTCTGAAAGAGATCCTTCTCGAGACTCATCTTCTCAGTCAGAAAGGCTTATATTCAAAACTTTCAATGGCCATGACAGCAGTTGTCATAGTAAGCTTTTCAATGTTTATGAGGCAGGACTATTCTATAAAGAGGGCCAAGCTCGGCAAGATAGATGATATGCTCGAACTTTACAGGACCTATGAGCCAAAGATAAAAGAGATGCAGGATAAGGAGGATGTATTAAAGGAAAAAATAGATGCCTTGCACCAGACAGCAGCCTCAAGGGCTATCTGGCTTGATTGCCTGAAGATAATCTCTGATATCCAGCCAAAGGAACTTTGGGTCACAGATGTCTCGGGCATAGTTTCATTGGAGAAGAGTGGACTTGCGAGATTGGATATGGACGGCAAGGCTGCCTCGTACCAGTCAGTGACAAATTTTGTTTCGAGCCTGAAGTCGTCGCCGACATTTAAGGACGTAAAACCTATTTCTTCTTCTATAGAGACAGATGAGACAACACTCGAGGAAGTAGTGAAGTTTTCAATTACGATGGACGTGGTCGTTAACACAGATTAGCACAGATGAAAAGATGCAGATGATCACAGATATCCGTGATCATCTGTTCTAAATCTGCGATCATTTGTGTATAAAAAAAGATAAAAAATGCTAAAGACGCAAAAAGAAAAGACAATATTAAAACAAAGCCTGATAGCGCTTGGCGCGATAGTGCTTCTTTATATATTCGCGATAAGCCCTTTTCTTAAAGACGGAAGCTCTATACTCGATGATGAGCTGGAGCGGAAGAGCGGAGATATAAAAAAGTATATTGCCCGCACAGGGGCGCTTCCATCCAAAGAAAGTTTTAAAAAATTAGAGACACAGACTTTTGAACTGGAAGAAAAGTTTACAGAACTCATGGATTTTATAGATCCTGAAAAGACCAGAATAGCCGAGTCCACAACAGAGGCAGGCCTCTATTTCATAGATAAGCTGCACTCTTCAATGAAAAAGTTTTCAGATGTTGCTGCTTCCAAGAGTATAAGCCTTCCAGAAAATCTGGGGTTTGGCGACGGGCTCCCAAAAGAGCGCACGGTGGATACACTCCTAAGACAGCTGGAGACAGTGGAGCTGGTGATGGGTATATTATTAGAAAATGATACAATAGAGTTTACAGCTATAAAGCCGTTAAAGTCCATAGATTATATAGAATCTTTGAGCAAGGAGGTCCTATATTCTGAGATACCTCTTCAGATCTCAGTGAAGATAGATACTGAGGCCCTTATATCTCTTTTGCTGGAGCTTAAAAACGCGAGCCCTGTAGTTTCAGTAAAAGAGATGCATATAAAAAGCGGGGATCTTGATAATGGCAAGATAGAGGCAAGTCTAGTTATGAGCACGTTTAATATAGCGCGCCCCGTTCCAAATTCTTAAAGAGCATCAAATGATACATTGGAATTGGCCGCAATTAGTTGCAAGGAGTAAATTGAATGTCGATTAGAATTTGGAACGGGGCCAGGGCAATAAAATGATAATAAAAGAGAAGATCGTATTTTTATTGCTCCTGGTAGTTTCTATGGTGATATTGATCTTTGGATTTGGGTCACAGGGCAAGAAAAAAGAGGCTACAAGGGAATTGATGGAGGACATCGAGCTTGTGACCAAAAAGAGCAAGGCAAAGAAAAAGGCCGAGCTCAAA
>JAHIRR010000025.1 GCA_018818505.1 Candidatus Omnitrophota bacterium
ATTTGATTATTGTATCTTGGTTATTGGTTATTTCGGTTCCAAACATAATATATGAGGAGAATTAGCTATGAAGATAGACGACTTAGTAGGCAATCAAGGCGAGTGGCTGAGGAGTACCGGGCCGAATTCTGACATCGTGATGTCCTCACGCATCCGGCTGGCAAGGAATCTGGAAAAATATCCTTTTGCGCACTGGGCGAGCAAAAAAGAACAGCAAGAAATATGGCAGACTGCAAAGGACATAATCAGATCTTCCAAAAAAATCAAGAGTTCCCTGTGCCTGGACATAGGGAAGATAGATCCTATAGACAGACAGTTTCTGATGGAAAGGCATCTGATGAGCAAGGAACACACTATAGACGCGGAGAACAAGGGCCTTTGCGTGGGTGACAGAGAAGTCATAAGTATAATGGTAAATGAAGAAGACCATTTACGCATACAGGTCATGAAGTCAGGTTTTGATCTTAGAGATGCCTGGCACATAATCAATGATATTGATAATGAACTTGGCGCTTCTTTAAATTACGCGTATTCTATGGATTTCGGATACCTGACAGCGTGTCCGACAAATACTGGCACCGGCATGCGCGCATCCGTGATGCTGCATCTGCCGTCTCTAGTAATGACAAAACAGATCGCCAAGGTCTTGCAAGCGATCACTAAACTCAGCCTTACCGCGAGAGGCCTTTACGGAGAGGGCACAGAGGCGAGTGGAAATTTTTTCCAGATATCCAATCAGGTTTCCCTGGGCCACGCGGAAGAGGATATCATTGATAACATAGAAAGGATCATCAAACAGATCATAGGCCATGAACAGAGCGCAAGGGAATCCCTTCTTTTACAAAATAAAAATGTCCTTGCAGACAGGATCTGGCGAGCGTACGGGACATTGAAAAACGCGCATATCATCTCGAGCAACGAGACTATCGATCTTCTCTCGCTTGTGAGGTTAGGCGTTGACCTTGATCTAATAAAGGAAGTGGATCGCGCGCTCATAAATGAACTATTTATAATAATGCAGCCCGCGCATCTTCAGAAGCTAGAGAAAAAGAAACTTGATCCAAATGAAAGGGATGTCAGGCGCGCACAGTTAATACGGGAGAAACTAGTAAAATAGGAGGGTATAGGGATGTTCAACAGATTCACGGAACGAGCACGCAAGGTGATTTTACTTGCAAAGGAAGAAGCAAAGAGATTCAATCATGATTACATCGGCACTGAGCACATTTTACTTGGGCTTGTCAGGGAAGGCGAGGGTGTGGCCGCGGTGGTGCTCCAGAAAATGGGGCTTAGCCTTCAGCAGATACGCCTGGAGATAGAAAAACTTGTAAAGCCGGGGCCGAGCACAGTTATATCAGGGGACATACCTTTTACGCCAAAGGCAAAGAAAGCGGTAGAGTTTTCTGGCGAAGAGGCGCGCGCGCTTGGCCATAATTATATTGGCACAGAGCATCTTTTGTTAGGTCTTATACGAGAAGGAGAGGGCGTTGCTTCTCAGGTGCTTTTAAATATGGGAGTAGATCTTGATAAGGTCAGGAACGAGGTAGTTGAACTTTTAGGCTCCGCAACGCCAGGTTTTAGCGCTGGTCCGCAGCAGCAACAGGGCGGTGGAGGCCGCGCGCCAGGCGCAAAATCAAGCTCAAAGACGCCTGCGCTCGACGCATTTGGCAGAAACCTTTCGCAGCTCGCGCGTGATAATAAATTAGACCCTGTGATCGGAAGGCAGAATGAGATCGAAAGAGTGATCCAGATACTTTCAAGGCGCACAAAGAATAATCCAGTCCTGCTCGGCGAAGCAGGTGTGGGCAAGACTGCTATTGTGGAGGGCCTTGCGCAGAAGATAATAAAAGGAGATATTCCAGAGCTGTTGAAGAATAAAAAGGTTATTATCCTGGATCTCGCGCTCATGGTAGCTGGCACTAAATATAGGGGGCAGTTTGAAGAAAGAATAAAGGCGATCATGGATGAGATAAAGCGATCGAGCGATATAATCATCTTTATAGATGAGCTTCATACATTAGTGGGAGCAGGCGGCGCAGAAGGCGCTATAGACGCGTCAAATATCTTAAAGCCAGCGCTTTCGCGAGGCGAGATCCAGTGCATTGGAGCTACTACCCTGGATGAATATCGCAAACACATAGAAAAAGACGCGGCGCTTGAGAGACGATTCCAGACAATAATTGTGGATCCGCCAACAGTGAATGAGACTATAGAGATACTCAAGGGTTTAAGGGATAGATACGAGGCGCATCACAAGGTGGAGATCACAGATGACGCAATTGAGGCAGCGAGTAAGTTTTCAGACCGGTACATTGCCGGAAGATTTTTGCCAGATAAGGCAATCGATCTGATAGATGAGGCTGGCGCAAAGGCAAGGCTTTCTATCATGACTGCTACTCCTGAGATAAAGGAGTTAGAAGAAAAGGCAGAGGAGATAAAAAAAGAAAAGGACGCCGCGATAAGTGACCAGGACTTTGAAAAGGCGGCAAGTCTAAGAGATAAAGAAAAAGAAAGCCGCAAAAAACTCGATAAGGTCAGGCAGCAATGGAAAAAGGCAAGGATGGAAGCAAGGCCAAAGGTAGACGAAGAACTAATAGCGGATATTGTTTCAAAATGGACAGGCATTCCTGTAGTGAGGATGGAACAGAAAGAGGGCGAGAGGCTCTTGAAGATGGAGGATGAGCTTCATAAGAGGGTCATTGGACAGGATGAGGCAATAACTGCTATTGCCCATGCAGTGAGACGCTCCCGCGCAGGCATAAAAAATCCCAAAAGGCCCATAGGTTCTTTTGTATTTCTTGGGCCGACTGGAGTGGGAAAGACGCATCTTGGCAGAGTCCTGGCAGAATTCATGTTCGGGGACGAGAACGCGCTTATACAGATCGACATGTCAGAGTACATGGAAAAGTTTAATGTCTCGCGTCTTGTAGGCGCGCCTCCTGGATATGTTGGATACGAGGAGGGCGGACAGCTTACTGAGAAGGTAAGGCGCAGGCCTTATTCTGTGGTGCTCCTGGATGAGATAGAAAAGGCGCATCCTGATGTATTTAATCTTCTTCTTCAGGTGCTGGAAGACGGGAGGCTCACAGACAGCTTTGGAAGAAAAGTAGATTTCAGGAACGCAATACTTATCATGACTTCGAACGTGGGCGCTGAGATCTTCAGACGACAGGGCTCCATTGGTTTTAAGTCGGAAAAAAAGGAAATGACCTATAAAGATACAAAGGAAAAGCTGCTTGAAGAAGTAAAAAAGACATTTAAGCCTGAGTTTTTAAACAGGATAGACGATATCATCGTGTTCCACGGCCTTACCAAACAGGATCTCTATAAGATCGTAGAGATAGAATTAAAGGAAGTCAAGGACCGGCTGAAGGAACAGGATATCGAGGTAGAATTAGATAAGTCTGCAAAGGACATATTGGTAGAAAAGGGATTTGATCCGATCTTTGGCGCGCGGCCTCTTAAGCGCACCATACAAAGATTTCTGGAAGATCCCCTGGCAGAGGAGATCATTGCCAAAAACTTTGACAGGTCTAAACCTATCAAGATCAGTGCTAAAAATGGGAACTTCGTGTTTAAGTAACTCCTTCGAGGCCGAACCTCGGCAAAAAAAGCCGAGGTTCGGCCTCGGCCAAGGATAAGATGCGCTATGTTATTGCAAGGCATAAATTCAAGGCGGTCCTGTTATTTATTTTATTGGGCCTGTGTATTGTTTCTATCGCACCCTGGGTTTATGAAAGGATATTCATACAGGAGGAGCCGTTCGGTAATATCGCGTATTATTCGCCGCTGGCGCCTGAGGGCATTGAAATAAATAGCGGTACTTTTCTTGACGTAGATTTTTTGAACGATGGTTATGTATTTTCTAGATTTAGATTAGAAGATTTTAAGATAAAGGATTTAGTAGTTTCAGCGACTGTTGTCACAAAAGGCCAGATCATTAGGGACAAAGACGGAAAGGAGGCTGGTTTTTCAGGAAAGCTTTCTTCCCGAGATATAGTATTGGATTCAAATGAGTTTCTGCCGCTTGACATGCTTTATGAGATCAAGGGGGATGTATTAGAGATAAGGGAACTGCGTCTGGGTAATTCGTGCAGATTAAAAGGCAATATCGGCCTGGCAGAGCCTTTTAATGTAGACCTGCATATTGACATAATCAGGGCAGATATGAGAAGGATCTCCGGTTTCACAAAGATAAAGGGCCACGATCTTGCGCTTGGTATTGTGAGCGCCAGTTTTGACATTAAAGGAGACATAGCTGGCAATATCTTTTCAGAAGGGGCCATTGAGAGCAGGAATGGAAAGATAGGGCCTGTAGGATATAATTTTGTGACACTTAAATTAGAGGGCTTTGGGCCTGTGATAAATATAGTTGATTCCAGCCTGCATCAGGATAGCAGCAGTCTTACCATGGAAGGCTATATAGATCTTAGAAATATTGCAAAAGGTGGATTGCTTGACGGACTCAGGATCAAGTCAGACATGAAGACAATAGCCTGGGACGGCTGGGATATAAGCAAGGATGGCACAGATGAGCTGACCATGTCAAAGGATGTTGGCGAAAATCTCCGCGTAGGGTTTAAGACAATGCGCAGAGAGCCGATCACCACTTACGAAGACAGGGAGAATCCAGAAGAGATGAGCCTGGAATATAAAATGGGACTGCAAAATCTAAAGATGAAACTCAAGGAGGACGAGGAATTTTTTGGAATAGAACATAGCGTGAAGTTCTGAATATAAGTGTCATTGCGAGGCCCGAAGGGCCGAAGCAATCTCTGAGATTGCTTCGCTTCGTCCCGCCCTTTGCGAGCAAAGGGCGGGGCTTCGCTCGCAATGACAAGGAGTTGACATGCGCAAGATGATAAATCGACTCGGTCACAATACAGTGAATTTTTTCATATACATAGGCGGGGTGTTTCATCTTTTGATCTCTACGCTTTTTCATGTATTCAGGCCGCCTTTGAGGAGGAAAGAGATATTTGCGCATATGTACAATATAGGTGTGCTGAGTTTTCCCATCGTGTTTTTGGTTTCTCTTTTTACAGGTATGGTGCTGGCGCTTCAGAGCGCGTACCAGCTTACCAAGATGGACGCGCAGATGTATATATCGAGTCTTGTGGCGCTTTCAGTGGTAAGGGAGCTGGGCCCGGTTTTAACAGCGCTTGTGATCGCAGGAAGAGTTGGCGCCAGTATTACAGCTGAGCTTGGCACAATGAAGGTGACTGAGCAGATCGATGCCCTTGAGACACTTGCGGCAAATCCCGTGAAGTATCTTGTTGTGCCGCGGTTTCTGGCGCTCTGTCTCATGCTGCCCATATTGACGATCTATGCGGATTTTATAGGTATAGCTGGCGGCTATCTCATAGGTGTATATAAACTGCTGATAGGCCCTACCATTTATGTAAAAATGACATTTGATCCGCTTATGTTCAAGGATATATTCACAGGCCTTTTTAAGTCCCTGATATTCGCGGTTATCATATGCATAGTTTCGTGTTACGAGGGTTTCAGGACAGAAGGCGGCGCTGAAGGCGTTGGCAAATCCACGACGCTTTCTGTTGTCACGTCGTTCATTTTAATCATAGCGGCGGATTGTTTGTTCACGGCGCTGTTTTATTTCATGTTCCCTTAAAAGAAACCACAGAGTACACAGAGATTTTTAAATATTGAATTTTCTCTGTGTTCTCTGGAGGCGAGGTTTTAAACAATAGGATTAGTTACAAAATTTTGTATTAGCATAAAAGACATTGAGTCCACAGAGAAAAATTATAGAGTTTCTCTGTGAACTCTGTGGTTAAAAAACCATGATAGAGATCATTAATCTAACAAAATCATTCGGTGGAAACAGAGTCCTTGATAACCTGAATCTTGTTATCAATTCCGGCGAGACCATGGTTATTATAGGACGCTCTGGCTGCGGTAAAAGCGTTCTTTTAAAGCACATGATAGGGCTCCTCAAGCCCGATTTTGGCCAGGTTATTATAGACGATAGAGATGTTTGCAAGATGGAAGCTAAGGAACTGGACGAGTTAAGGATGAAGTTC
The DNA here is from genome assembly GCA_018818505.1 of Candidatus Omnitrophota bacterium. Next base: position 6,045 of record JAHIRR010000025.1, read on the forward strand.
GGCATGCTCTTTCAGGGCGCAGCGCTTTTTGATTCAATGACCGTGGGCGAAAATGTAGGCTTTGCTATCAGGGAGCACACTGACATGCCTGAGTATGTTGTGCGCGAAAAGGTTGCAAAGGCATTGCATTTAGTGGACTTGAGTGGCATAGAGAATCTCATGCCTTCTGAATTGAGCGGCGGCATGAAAAAACGCGTGGGCCTTGCAAGGGCCATATGCAATGACCCTAAGATCATTCTGTATGACGAGCCCACCACAGGCCTGGACCCAATAATGGCAGACGCCATAAATAATCTTATTATAGATCTGAACAATAAATTAAAGGTGACCTCTGTCGTGGTCACTCATGACATGGTAAGCGCTTATAAGGTAGGGACCAGGGTCGCTATGTTATATCACGGAAAGATCGTTGAGGTAGGGACGCCTCAGGAGATAAAAAATACAGAGGATCCATTGGTGCAACAATTTATAACAGGCGCCTCAAAAGGACCAATAACTGATGGGAAATGATACGGAGGTTTCGTAAAGTTGCGTTAGGTTTCGTTAGGTTGCGTAAGGTTGCATTAGCAACATTTGAATGCTAGTCTTTTTGTAACTTTACGAAACTTTACGCAACATCACGAAACCTTACGAAACTTCCGTTAATAACAGGAGGTCAAAATGTTTACCAGATCAAATTTTGAATTAAAGGTTGGTATATTTATTTTTATCGGAATAGTCATATTATCAGTCATAGTATTTTCGATAGGTAATTTTTACAGCATCAAACGCGGCTATACCATAGATATACTTTTTAGTTTTGCCAATGGCATAAGCGTGGGCGCGCCTGTCAGGTACGCGGGCGTGGAGGTCGGCGAGGTGCAGAATATAGAGGTGTATTACGACGAAATAGAACAGAGTCCTATGGTGAAGATACTCGTGTGGGTGTCGCAGAATACCTGGATAAACGAGGATGCGGTGGCAGCCGTAAATACACTGGGCCTGTTAGGTGAGAAATACCTCGAGATAGTGCCTGGCACAAAAGAGAAAAGGCTTTTGAAAAAGGGGGATACATTGAGGGGCCAGGATCCTGTATCCACAGAGGAGCTTGCAAGGCAGACAAAAGAACTGATTGCAAAGATGGAGGATATGATGGGGTCAATAGAAAAGGTGGTGGGCGATGAAGAATTTCAGGCCTCTGTAAAAAATATAGTCTCTAATCTGGAAGCCCTTACATTTGATATGAGAGATTTTATTGCTAAGGCAAAAGAAGGCGGCGGGACCATAGGCCGCTTTATGTCAGACGATAGCTTGTATAAAAATATGGATGAGATAATCCTGGATATAAAGAAACATCCATGGAAGCTTTTATACAGGCCTAAGGAGAGCAGGAAGAAGGAGAAAAAGTAACACGAAATAACCAAGATACAAGAAACAATAACCAAATAATAACCAATAATCAAATTCCAATAACCAAGCCCATGTTGGATAGATGTTTGGTTATTGGTAATTGGAATTTGTTTGTATCTTGTATCTTGGTTATTGGTTATTTCGATGCCAAATATATTATACAAGGAGGTTTAGATGACTCTAATATTTATACGCGTATTTTTCATTTTACTAAGTATCGTAGTTGGTTTTCAGGTAGGTTCTTTTGTAGAGGCAGGAGAAATGGATTTTGCGCTTATTGGGGCAGCGATTGGTTTTATTGCAGCGGTTTCAATAATCGCGTTCGAATTTATAACGAGAAAGGCGTCTGTGAGAGGGCTCTCGTCCGCTGTATTTGGCCTTATATTCGGACTTATAATGGCAAAACTTGTCTCTGATACGCTTTCGCTCATACCTCTTAATCCAACAGTCCTTTACTCCTCTAAGGTAATACTTACTCTGATCTTCTGTTATCTGGGTATGATAGTTGCTGTGCGCGGCAGGGATGAGTTCAATATCATTGTGCCATATGTCAAGTTTTCACGACAGGATCAGAGGGACGAACTCATTATCCTTGATACAAGTGTTATCATAGATGGCCGCATAGCGGATATCTGCAAGAGCAGATTCTTGGAAGGCAAATTTATTGTCCCGCGTTTTGTGCTAAAGGAACTGCAGGCTATAGCTGATTCCAGTGATTCATTGAAACGGGCGCGCGGGAGGCGGGGCATAGATATTCTGGGCAAGCTCCAGAAGAATTCAAATATAGACGTGAAGATCCACGACGAGGATTTTAGCGGCATAAAGGAAGTGGATGCGAAGATCGTGAGGCTCGCCAAGGTGCTGAGCGCAAAGGTCTTTACAAATGATTATAATCTCAATAAGATCGCAGAGATCCAGGGCGTGAAGGTCTTGAATATAAATGAGCTGGCAAATGCCTTGAGGCCAGTGGTATTGCCTGGTGAGGCAATGGAGATACGTCTTGTAAAGGAAGGCAAGGAATACAATCAGGCAGTGGGATATCTTGAGGACGGCACCATGGTAGTCGTGGACAATGGAAGAAGATCAATAGGACAGAGTATACGCATAGTAGTGGGCAGTGTGCTCCAGACAGCAGCAGGCAGGATGATATTTGGGAAGCTGCCGGAAGACCTGAAAAAAAATCGTAGATAACATACGGAGGTTGCGTAAAGTTTCGTAATGTTTCGTGAGGTTTCGTGAGGTTGCAAAAAGACTAGAATTCAAGAGTTTTTAATGCAACTTTACGCAACCTAACGCAACCTTACGCAACCTAACGAAACTTAACGCAACCTCACGAAACCTTTTAGTATGAATGTCGCAGCCATAGTTCCCGCCGCAGGTAAAGGCAGGCGCATAAAATCAAAGATAGATAAGCCATATATTAAGCTTTGCGGCAGGCCAATACTTGCACATACGTTAGCCAGGCTTTCAAAGAATCGACACATAAAAGAGATCATTGTTGCTGTAGA
>JAHIRR010000306.1 GCA_018818505.1 Candidatus Omnitrophota bacterium
TAACGCCTGTATCAGGAGCTACGTTCTGTGTTAACCATTTACTTATAAGCGGGACTATATTAGGCTTTGAGCTTTGTGGGGGGGCAACAGCCTCTGCATTGCTTAACATAATAGAGGTAGGAAACAAAGAAAAGAATATGGCTGCTGCTGAGGTTTCTCTTATAAAGTCTCTACGTGATTGCAGTCTAACATTGGGATTGGAAGCTATAGAGAACCTGTCTTCAAAATCCTCTTCTGAAGAATTGAGGGGGAGTCTAAGGCATTTTATTTTCTCTTTTGGTTGCCCTTCCCAGGCATTTGAATTGACATGAATACCAACAAAAGCAATGATACATAAAGTAACTATTAAAAATTTACATGGTTTAAAATTATCCATATTAGCTTCGCTCGCTTATGTATTTTTAAACTTTTTAAAATATTTGTAATTTTTTTTATTATAACATCCTTCCCTACATTGGTCAATGAATTTTTATGTCCTTGATCTCCCGGGATCCTTCCAAGGCCAGCCTCTCTATACCTGAAATATTTGAAGCAAGAGAGGCCCGGGATCTTGTCGGCGGGGGAGTTATATGGCTTTATTCAGTAAATTTCGATTTTGTTTTTCTTCTTTAATGTTCTTTTGTAAAAAATCTTTTTGTTCTGATTGTGTTTGTGTTAAAGGATGTAAAATAATAGCATCTCCATTTTGCCCAAGTGTTCCCTCAGAGGGATGAGGCAAGGACATCTTTGAAATAGAATAGTTGGGTAGAATATTTATAGCTTCTGGTTCGGTCAGGTCCAAAGAAAATATAAGACTATCTATCGCTGATTGCAACATAGGTATTTCTTCCATAATATATTGTAAAATTATCTTCGCTGATGGATCTTTCTTTTTGATGATAGAGCCTAAGGACGGTAGCGGTTTTTCATATTGGATAGAATGATTGCTCATCGCATGTTCTTGTCCTATTAAAACAAATCCCTTGCCTTTTAAATTTAAGATATTATCGACCATTGCTTCGTCCACGGTTTTCCTTTTGCCATTAACTGTAACATAACCATCCTGCCCTGTATCTGCAAAAATCGGTTTTTTCCCTATATAATGCTCCTTATGTTCTCGTGGATCTATGCATACAGTTTTTATACCCTTTGCATGTGCTGATAAAATAATGTCTACATAAGCATTTAAAGCCTCTTTTTGCCAGGGCTCAAACCAAAATTGGGATGCCACCAACTTATATAACTCTTTTCTGACTTTTTGTTCCGCAGTTTTATCATCTTTCATTAACTTATCTAACAATGCATTGACAGCACTCTGTTTAACAACATCCAGTTCCAAAGCTATATAATCGATTTCATTCTCTTCCAATGAATCTATAGTATTTTTTATAGCAGTCCTATGGGATGACTTTGTGTGATTTTCTCCAAAGATAATAATATTAGTTCCTTCGGTTATAAAATTTCTTACAAGAGAAATAGGAGTTTGTGTCTTTAATGTATCTACTGTGGTTTCGTCTTTTTTTTCTGAAGATTTTGGCGTGCTTTCAGGAATTGTTTTGATTTCCTCATAAATATCAGAGCCTCGTATTGAAGGATGGAGGATCACAGCATCTCCGTTACCAAATACTGCCCCTCCTCCAAGATCTATCTCCATATTTGATAACAGTGAAGCATTTAAGTTTTTAATAGCTACCGGGTATTTGGAGATTAAAGTACACAGAATATTGTCGACGTCAGTCCTAGAGGGTTCGCCCTTTATAGTATGCTGTAATATTAGCTTAGTGGATGGCTCTTTTTGCTTAATTTGAGTGCCCAGGGATGGTAGTTTATCCCTATACCAATTATTCATCGCATGCTGACTACCTATTAAACAGATAACTTTACCCTGCAGGCTTAAAATATTATCAAGCATTATCTCATCCGTAGCTTTTCTTTGGCCGCCAACCATTACATAACCATCCTTTTCAGGATTTACGAACACGGGCATCTCGCCGACTTTATTGCTAGAGTATTTTACACGATGATCTCTAGGGTCTATGCATACTATCCTTATACCTTTTTTATGAGCAGCAAGAAGCATCTTTACATAAGCATCTATCCCTTTCTCCAGCCATGGGTCAAACCAAGATGAAACTACTTTATATAACGATTTCCTTACTTCTTTTTCACTATCCGTATCACTTTCTTTTAATTTTGATAATTCATCATCTATAATCTTTTGCCTATAATAAGACAGTTCTAAGGCCAAGTAATCCACTTCACCTGGCTGCAGAGAATTTATAATATCTTTTACCATAATTCTATGTGAATATTGTTGGTGGTCTTCTCCAAAAATTATAATATTAGAGCCCTCGTCAAGAAAGCTTTTAATCATATTTATTGGGTCTAGAAGTGAATTTTCGGGTAACTGCAACAATTCATCTATGGCTTTTTGTTTTATCTCTTTATTATTACTCCTAATTGCCAACCTGAGCAGGGTTTCTTTAACAGCATCCCGTATAAAAGAGTCTTGGCTTTTCAAAAACTTGGCTAATGCTGTAATATCCTTAAGTGTTTCTACCCCAGTTATTATTGCCTTTTGTCCTGGTGGGCCAAATAGACCTGAACGCGCAAGTTCTATCTGCTGGGATAGAAATTCTCCCGGGTTGTAGCTCCATGGACTAGCTCCCATTCTTTGGAGTTGAAGCTCTATTTCAACCGGATGCCAGACAGAATTCATCCATGCTTCGCCCTTTGATTTAAAAATCTCGGGTGAAGGGCAGAGCTTGTAAAAAGCGACCCGCGCTGTATCATTTCTTGTAAATAACCTTGCTCCTGTTTCTTTGCTAAAACGCCTTGTATCGAAGATCCTATTCTCTTGAGCGTCTAGTATTGCCTGTCCTCCTTCCTGAGCCAATGCTTCCCAAAGCCTAGCAATAGCTTCAATGTTATATTCAGGAGACCAAAGTTTCCAGGCAATCTTTCGCGTGGACATTTCTTCAGTTTTTTCTCCTAATCTATCAAAACCCTGATTGCGTTGCGCCCAGACAGGTCTTAGCCGACCAATACCGGTTGTAGACTGTGCATCTAAAACCACACCCCCTATAAAAGCCATGATATCAGGAGGAAAAGTATATGTTGAATCTATGCCAACATCACGCATAACCTCCCTTAACCACTCAGCTTGCTGTTCTGACATTCTCCCGCGACGCACTACGAGATCTATGCCTATGTCTATAGAATAACTTCTTTTCCATACATTTAAAAGATGGGTCAATATAACTCTAGGAGGTATGTTGTGGGCTTTCGCTGATTCTTCAATATATGTTTTTATTTTCGGATCTAATTGCCTATTAAATTGCACGTCATCTAACTGCCAGATTGGAATCTCTATTATATCTGCTGTCTCTATTTTATGCGTTTCATTCAATTTCGTTTCAATATCTTCAAGGGTTCCAAAGATCCTGAACAGTCTGTCTACTGCCTCATAAGACGGGGAAGTCTCTGGTAAATAAGCTGCTATGTCTTCTTCATCCTTGAGCTTTGCCAGGACTCTTTTGGCGTTTTTCTGAACCATCTCGCTAAGAATGTCTCCTGGATTGATAAGAGAAAAATAAGTGCTAAACAAAGGATCGTGCTCTGGTAAATCCTCTTCATAGTTAGTTAAATCTTGAATCGTATTCATTATCATCTCAGCTTCGTACCCATCAGGTTCAAAAGAATAATAAATATTTCCTAACCATAAATCCATAATTGCATATTTAGTAATACCTACAAGCCATCTTGATGAAACTGAACTTGATTTTATTGGTTGTGGATTTTTAAGAAACCTTAAAATCTGTGCTAAATCTTTTCTATCGAGGGGCTCTCTTGCTCTTTCGATATACCAGATATTATGATTTAACCAGTTTGTGCAGTCTAATATTTCATTGTATGTCAATTCTTCGCTTTGGAGATAATTCAATTTATTCAGAAAACTCTCTGTGCTTATCTCCCATAAGGAAGTTGCTTTCCTGTCTTCCTCAAAGACTTCTATGTGTTGATACGTCGCGCCAAAAGGGTCATAAGTTATATGTCGATATAACAATATTGATGTTGTAGTTAAAAATGTAAATCCTATCGTCCCAACTAACATCGTTGTAAGAAATAGCCTTTTTAGTCTACCTGTTTTGCGAGGAGACTCTTTGTAAAACTTGCCCTCTAAAGCAAGTGTTTTGTCTGTGCTTTTTATCTTTGCTTTTCTGAAGGTCTTTATGTCTTCAGGTGGGGCGAATTGGCCGTCTTTCTGAATTGCTATATATATACTTTCAGGTTCATAATAGACCCATATGGTGCCTTTTTTATCCTTTTCTATTTTTGAAGGTATGCTATTCTTAGTTGAAGTTTGAAGCGCGGCCCCGTAAAATAGGATACGATAACACATCAAATTATCAACCTATTTTACAAAGAAAGGAGGCCGCATGTATAGTATAGCGCGAAA
>JAHIRR010000307.1 GCA_018818505.1 Candidatus Omnitrophota bacterium
GAATTAAAGCCAAATAGACTGATTACTGTGTTTGGTTGTGGCGGAGACAGGGATAAGTCTAAGAGGCCTGGAATGGGCAGGGTATCTTCTGAGCTCTCTGACAGGATATTTATCACAAGCGATAATCCAAGAAGCGAAGAACCTCTGGAGATCATAAAGGGCATAATTAAAGGCATTCCAGTCCTGAAAAAAAATTACATCATCGAAAAGGATAGGGCTAGGGCGATTGAGCTGGCTTTGAAGGATGCGAAGAGTAAAGACATTGTGCTTGTGGCAGGCAAAGGCCACGAGACATATCAGATATTTAAGGACATCACCATTCCCTTTGATGACAGGGAGGTGATTAAGAAATTTTTAACTGAAAGTTGAATTTCGCTATAACCAAGGAGGGTACATGTTTACAGTCAAAGATGTCTTGATGTCTACAAAAGGAAGACTGCTTTCAGGGAACCAGAGCGATATACTTATGGGTATATCTACAGACACCCGCCGCATAAAAGGCGGAGAGCTCTTTCTGGCTATTAAAGGCCAGAGATTTGACGGGCATAATTTTCTATTGGACGCTGTCTCAAGAGGCGCGGGCGGCGTGCTTGTGCAGGACGGCTGTATTGCAAATTCAAAATTTAAATTACCTGAGGTCTCGTTTATCTCTGTGCCTGACAGCATAAAGGCGCTTGGCGACATAGCGCATTTCCACAGGTCGAGATTCAATATACCTGTTATAGGCATTACTGGCTCTAATGGAAAGACCACTACAAAAGAAATGACAGCCGCGATACTTAGCAAACGTTTTAATGTCCTTAAGAATTTCGGGACAGAGAATAATCATATTGGAGTGCCTCTTACACTTATGCGGCTGAAACCCGAGCATAAGATCGCTGTCCTTGAGCTGGGCACGAATCATCTCGGTGAGGTCAGGCGGCTTTCAGAGATAGCAAGGCCCAGTGTAGCGCTCATTACGAATATAGGGCTGTCACATCTTGAGCATCTGAAGGATATGGATACGATCTTGAAGGCCAAGACAGAGATATTGGAATCTTTGGATAAAGATGCGAAGGTTATTGTAAATGCTGACGACAAATCCTTAAAAAAGATAAAAACAAAATTAAAGCTTATAAAGTTCGGACTTGATAAAAAGGCGGATTTTACCGCAGATAAGGTAAATGTCGAGCCGGATGGTATTAGTTTTAGGTTGAACGGAAAATGGAAGATAGAGATGAGCGTGGCTGGCCGTCACAGTGTTTACAATGCCCTTGCGGCAATAGCTGCCAGCTGGGGCTTTGGCCTTTCAATCGAGGAGATCATAGAGGCATTGCGGGAGTTCAGAGGGCCGAGCATGAGGATGGAGGTCAAGAGGTTTGGCGACATAAAAATAATAAACGATACCTATAATTCCAACCCTCTCTCAATGAGGCATGCGATAGAGGCATTAAAGGATATGACCACCAAGGGCAGAAAGATACTTGTGGCAGGAGACATGCTTGAATTAGGGAATCTATCTGGCAGGTTTCATCATTTGGTCGGCAGGCAGGCTGCTGAGTCAGGCATTGATTTGATAGTCGCTGTAGGTAAACTCGCTGAGCATGTTTCCAGGGGCGCTCAGGAGGCAGGGATGAGCCAGAAGAAGATCAAGATGTTTAATCTCACTAAAGACGCGCGCGAGACCATGACGAATTTAATTAAAAAAGGTGATGTAGTTTTGGTCAAAGGTTCGCGCGCAATGAAGATGGAAGAAATCGTGCAGGGTTTGGAGACTTTATTTAAGGACTGACCATGTTATATTATATATTATATCCTTTAAGGGAATATTTCTTTGTTTTCAATGTCTTCAGGTATATCACCTTCAGGGCTGCGCTTGCCAGTGTCACCGCGTTTTTAATTACGATCATATTTGCGCCGCCCATCATCAGGAAATTACAGGCCCTTAACATCGGGGAGACTGTAAGAAATAAGGAATGCCCGGATCTTTACAACCTGCACAAGGACAAACAGGGTACTCCTACCATGGGCGGGATTTTGATCTTACTGGGAATAACTCTTTCCACGATTTTATGGGCTGATGTAAAGAATAGTTTTGTGCTTTTGGCCCTTATGGTGACTGGCTGGTTGGGCGGCATAGGATTTTTAGATGATTATAAGAAGCTCAAGTCTCACCCTAAGTCAGGCAAGAGAGGCCTGACTAAAAGGACAAAGCTTTTTGCTCAGGTCCTGGCAGGATTTATCATAGGGCTTTTTCTATATTTGAATCCAAAGACGACCACCATGCTTGAGATGCCATTTTTTAAGGCGCTGGCAATAGACCTGGGGATTTTTTATATACCATTTGTAATATTGGTCATTACTGCCGCTTCGAATGCGGTAAATCTTACTGATGGCCTGGACGGGCTGGCAATAGGGTGCGTTGCCTTGACTGCAGTGGCGTACGCTGGCATGAGTTACGTGACAGGCCATATTGATTTTGCGAATTATCTGGGCATTTACTATCTACCAGAGGCAGGCGAGCTTACTGTGTTTTGCGCTGCTATATTAGGCGCGGGCCTGGGCTTTTTGTGGTACAATTCCTATCCAGCGTCTATATTCATGGGCGATACAGGCGCGCTTGCGCTTGGCGGAGCCATTGGAACAGTTGCTGTTTTTGTAAAGAAAGAGATGCTCCTGCTTTTGGTGGGAGGCATATTTGTCATAGAGGCGCTTTCAGTGCTGATGCAGATAATCTCATTCAGGTCTACTGGCAAGAGGATATTTAAGATAGCGCCTTTACATCATCATTTTGAGATGTGTGGCTGGGCTGAGTCAAAGGTAACCGTGAGGTTCTGGATAATCGCGATTATCCTGGTCCTCCTAAGCTTCGCCACCCTAAAACTAAGGTAAGCCTCTTCCACCGCGTAGGTGGAATTAATTCCACCTACGCGGTGGA
>JAHIRR010000308.1 GCA_018818505.1 Candidatus Omnitrophota bacterium
ATCTGCCAGCTGTCTCTTTCAAAACACGCCAATGTGGCCAGCACGCCCTTAGTCAGCTTAAAACTGCTGCTGCCAGGCCAAAGCCCGAGGCCGAGCAAAAACTTCACCTCAAAAAGCCTTGCTATTACGCCTGGCTCTTTCTTATGCTCCAATGACCTGAGACCATTTAAGAGCGCCTCGAACATCTCGTCATCTTTCCCGCCTGGCTCTGTAAATACGTCTGTAAGCTCCAATAAATAGTATGCGATTGAGGCCCTATCCCAATCTTTCAGGATATTAAAAAAGACCTCCTGCGTATCGCACTGAGAGATGATGAAAAGATCACTCTTCTTTTTTTCGTAAAAGACTATCTGGTCGAGACTGAAAAATAGCGGGTTTACACTGCTTCTGGCGCGGTTGCCTCTCGCGCCCTTTAAAACGCCATTTACCTTACCAAAATCTCTCGTAAAATAACTGAGGATAAGGCTAGTCTCTCTGAGATCTCTTTTCCTTAATAGTACTGCGTCTGTCTTCTGTATCATTAATTAAGCCTCACTACGTTCGGCAACGCGAATTATCGCGAATCAAACGCTGATTCTCGCGAATAAATATGTCATTCGCGACCATTCGCGTTGGATTCGCGCGTATTCGCGTCTCTAGGGACGATCGCGCCTCCTGAGACGACCATCTTCATTGCCTCGGCCACGGACATATCCAAAGAGACTGTCTCTTCTTGTGGAACAAATACTAGCACACCAGAGGTTGGGTTTGGCGTGGTCGGCACAAATATATTTAAAAGAGTGCTTTTTGTCTTTTGCTGCACCTCGCCTTTTGTCCCTGAAACCACAAAGCCCAACTGATACACGCCCTTTCTTGGATATTCTATTAAAACCACTCTCTGAAAAATAGTATTTTTATTAATAAAAAGGGTAGACCATATCTCTTTTATAGTCCCGTAGATCACGCTGATCATCGGCACCTTGTACAGGATCTTCTCGCCAAAACCAAAGATATTCCTGAGCACTATTATTCTCGCGGCAAACCCCACCAAGGTCAAGAAAACCAATAATAAGATAAAGATCATTATATTGGTAAAGGCCTCTATGTTCTGAGCCGCAGGGACAAGCCTTTCTAAAACATTGGTTATGGGTGATAGTAAAAAGGTGAGTCTATCTATTATAAAATAGAGCACCCAAAAAGTAAGCACCAGTGGTACCACTATCAAGAGTCCTGTGAAAAAATTCGCCCTGATCCTGGAAAGCATGATTATCTCCTATAACTTAAATACATCTTGTCAAAAATAAACCACAGAGAACACAGAGATTTTTTATAATTCCCTCTGTGTGCTCTATTAGACTTTAATTAGCCAACATTCAGTGCTTACCTAACAAAAACCTTTCTATTTTAAAACTAAAAACTTTGATGTTTTTCCAAAAATCATTGAGGACACAGAGGTCTTTTTAATTATATTTTTTCTCTGTGTACTCTGTGGTATCTTTTTTCATACTCTATTTGACGCTACCCTTAAATGATCATTGTTTAAAAAACTGAAAAATCAATAGCGTTATAAAAATACCTACTAGCGCGCCTGTAAAGACCTCCAGAGTCGAGTGGACGCCGTCCCTAACTCTGCTTCTGGACACAAGAAATGAAAGAATAAATACAAGCAAGATCACAATGCTATTTGGATACAGCAGCGAGATTATCGTCCAGATAGAAAACGCTATTGCGCTGTGGCCGCTTGGCATGCCCCCTCTTAGCGGTGTACCACTGCGAAACAAGACCTTGCTTAAAACTACGAACCCCAAGATTATTAATAAAATTATAAAACTGATGTGCCAGCTGGATTCCTTTATTTTTATTATATTGGCCTCTGCCCTGATACCTGTCTTTGAAACAAACAGCATGTAGCCGACAACCACAGCCGCTAACGCGCTCAATAAGACCGCGCCTGCGCATATATCCTTTACGATCCTCGCAAGAGGATGAAACTCTTCTTTAACCAGGTCTATAGTGTGCTCTATTGCTGTATTGAACATCTCGGCAAACAGGACAAACGCTATGGTGAGGCAAAGGATTATCAGCTCTATGTATGTAAAATTTAAAAATATTCCCAGAATAATCGCTGTAATGCCGATAACGAAATGCAGCCTCATATTACGCTGGCTCTTAAAGACAAATATGAACCCCTCTATCGCGGAATTAAAACTCTCTACCAGATTCTGCTGTTTCACATAACCCTCAACAATTCTTTCTCCTTAGCTCTCATCTTTTTTCTATCCCTCGTGCGCTCATCCTTGTAGCCCAAAAGATGCAATATCCCGTGGACAAGATATAACTCTATCTCGCTTTGTATAGAAACTCCTCTTTTCTTGGCCTCCCTTTTCGCGGTCTCAGTAGATATGACCACGTCTCCTAAAATAGGGCTTACCTTTGGCAGCCCATACCCCTCCCTCATTGAAAAGGCCAGGACATCTGTCTTGGAATCTACTTTGCGATACTTTGAGTTTAGCTGCCTGATATAAGAATCTGCCACGAATAAAAGACTAAGCTCTCCTTTATCTTCGCCCATTTTATTCAAGACAAATTGAGCGCGCTGAACTATCTTTTTACTGTCAAACTTTACCCTAGACTGCAAATCGCGAATATCTACCTTCATATAAATAAACCACAGAGTTCACAGAGAAAAATTAAAATTTTCCCTCTGTGCACTCTAATCTTTTAAACCCGAGTCTTTTAATTCAACAAAAGCTTTCTTCTTAAGAAAAATACGAGACCACAGAGATTTTTTTAATTATATTTTTTCTCTGTGTTCTCTGTGGTCTGTTTTTAAGCCTTATCCGGGCCTTCAGGATATTCCACGCGCGTGTGAAATATCCCTGTAAGTATATGCGTGAAAACTTCTGCCATCTTCTCCAGATCCTTGAGCGTCAGGTCACATTCGTCTAACTGACCGTCAATAAATTTATTATTTATGATCTTTTTCACCAGGCCTTTTATCCTGGACGGTGTAGGATCATCCAGGGCACGTGATCCTGCCTCAACTGAATCAGCCAGAAGCACACATGCCGCTTCCTTTGTCTGGGGCTTTGGGCCTGGATATCTGAAAGATTGCTCTCCTACATCCTCATCTGTCACCTTTTCCAATGCCCTCTTAAAGAAATAAAAAACAAGGCCTGTACCGTGATGCTGTCTGATGATATCAATGATCTTTTTATTGAGTTTGTGTTTCTGTGCCAGCTCCACGCCATTTTTAACATGGTTGGTGATTATGAGGCTGCTCATGGTAGGTGAAAGTTTATCGTGCGCTGAATCTCCGCCGGATTGATTCTCACTGAAATATGACGCCTTTTCGATCTTGCCTATGTCGTGAAAATATGAACTAACCCTGGCAAGAAGCGGATTAGCGCCTATTGCCTCACAGGCCGCCTCTGCAAGATTTCCAACAACAAGACTGTGATGATAAGTGCCAGGCGCCTTCATTACCATTTCTTTTAAAAGCGGGTGGTTTAGATCTGCTAACTCAAGGAGACTTATATCTGTCGTGATCTTAAAGGTATTTTCAAATACAGGCAGGATACTCATTACAATAACTGCGGATATTACGCCGTTTGTAAGCCCAAAAAGCGCCTGTGTGATAAATGTATTGAAATCCAGCCCTCTTACAAGGCCCATTCCTATAAGATAACTCATGTTCGCAAAACCAATGCACAGGCCGGCTGCCATAACCTGTGACCTGCGCCTCACTCCCTTCATCGCAAATATGCCGACCATGCCTCCGACAAGAGAAACGCCTGCGACATCCAGGATGTTTCCAGCTATCATGCCAACTAGTATGCTTAAGAAACAAGTAGCCATTATTGCCAGACGGCTGTTTATTAAGATAGCTATAAGCATCGAAGCCACTGCCACAGGCACGAGATTACTTGGCCAGGGAGATATTACTATGGCCTTTGCCGCTACTAAGACCAGAAAAGATATCAGGGAAAGCAAGACCAGTTCTTTATTTGCTGACATAAAGATAGGTTCGTAAAATTTTATGTAGAGCGCCATGATAAGCATAAAAAGCCCGACCAGTATCATTATCCCAAAGAGCCCTCCTATTTTCATTGCCATGGACTCATTCTGTTCTATGCCTTTCAGTTTTACTATGTGATCCTTGCCAATACGCCCACCCTTACTTAATATCATCTCGTTCTTCTTTACCTCTATCAGGTTACGAATAGGCTCTATTTTCTGGACAACCTCTTCCTTTTCCGCCATTGTCCCTTCTTCATCATATATTATATTCGTGCTCAAAATGGCTTTTATAAAATCATTGGCGGTCGAACTCTCTTTTCTGCCTCTTATGCCTGAAGAAAAATTCTCTATGCTTTCCTTTAGATCTCCCAGCGTAAAAAAATCTTCCACCCATGCTGTGCTTTCTATGTCCTCGATTTTATCTATCACCTTTATCCTTTTTATCTCGTTCTCCATGAGCCTGGAGCGCTCTGAAACAGAGATTATGCCTTTTGACATAAGACGCCCTATTATATCCTTTACTGCCTCGTAAAACACCTCGAGATCCTTCAGATCCAGGATGCTGATTGCAAGCGCTTCTGAGATATTATAATCAGCTGAAAGGCCTGCGATCTTTGTCTTTTTTTCTTCATCTGTCAAATCAAGCTCTGCCTTTAAAAGCGCGGCTGAGTCCACGATAGCTTTGGCTTTATTCAAGACACTCTGCTGCGCTCCAGCGTCAAACATATAAATAGGCAATACTGAATCCGCAGCCTTTTTTCTTGCAATATCTGTAGCCTTGGTGTTTACCTCTCCCTTTATGTTAAAATCATACGGCGCGTAAATAGAGCTCAGCGCTATATCGCCTTCGCGAAAATCTGCCTTAAAAAGTCCCCTGTCCCATTGTATTATCGTCACCATAAAAAGACACGCTAATACCGCGGTGAGGATATGGGAGAATGCATGCGAATTGATTCTTTTTTTTCTATTAAGAATTTTTTTCATAGGCTCTAATTATCTCCTGATTTTCTGCGTTAGTTCCGCGTCTAAAGTAGACAAATCAGTCAGTGACTGTTTTGTCTACTTTAGCTTCCGCGTAGGTTCCGCGATTACTCAGGAATCACTAATTCCTGCCCCGGCGTGATCTTATTCGGACTTTCTAAAATATCCTTATTGGCCTCAAAGATCTTCTTCCACCTCTTTGTAGTGCCATAGGCCTTGTCCGATATCTTTTGAAGCGTGTCTCCCTTCTCTACTATATATATCCTTTCCCCTGCCTCTTCTTTTCCATCTCCTATAGTACCGCTGCCTTTTTCCTTTCCATATTTATTATCTGTGCTTGCAGGCGTTTGATAAATTACCTGCGGTTCACTTGACCTTGTAAGAGGAAGCAGCCGCTTTCTTCTTGTTTCTTTCTTTGCTGGGACAGCTGTCTCTCTGGAGGTTTCTTTCCCTGCTAAATAACCGCTGTTTCCTTCGATTGCCGCATCCTTACGCGCTGGTCCCTTATCTTTCATTGAAGGAAGCTCTACTTCAAGATTATACATCCTCCTGGTCTTTTTTCTTTTCACATCAGGCATATCTGAAACCTTACCCCCGACAATACCTCTATTACCCTTAAGTTCCTGATCGACCCTATCTGCCTCGTAAGACGTTACCCTTGCCACACAACCAGACACTACTAAAGCTGCAAAAAGTAAGCTGTAAGCTATAAACTTCTTCATATAGCCTCCTCTGTAATGTGATAGCTGCGAAAAGTTACAAGAGGTTACAGGAGGTTACATGAAGTTACATGAAGTTACTTTAAAAGCGTTGTCATCCACACTTTTATGCAACCTCTTGTAACCTCTTGTAACTTCTTGTAACCTCATGTAACCTCCATACAATCACATATTAATTTTTGTCTTAATTTTTTCTACCTTAATACCCAATTCCCTCAATTGTTTCGCATCTACTGACGATGGCGCGTCTGTCATCGGGCAAGAGGCCTTTTGAGTCTTTGGAAACGCAATAACTTCTCTTATGCTCTCTACGCCGCACATCAATGAAAGAAGCC
>JAHIRR010000026.1 GCA_018818505.1 Candidatus Omnitrophota bacterium
GGGAGAAATTGCTCAATGTGTTTTTGCTGAATGAATATCCAAACTCCGCCAGTTTTTTTGCCGTAGATGATATTGAAAACAAAGAGGCGGTCTGATCAATTAGTAACGTCAGATAATCCTCAAACAGCTTTATATTTTCTACCTTATAGCGCTCTATGAGATCCTGATAGAACATTGCCTTATAACACTCTTTCAGAAGCTCTTTGGGCCTAGGATGCTCCAGGATAGCCGGGAAGCCGCCTGATTTTAAATAGTTGTTAAATTCTTTCTTTACGATTATACGTCTGCTGCTGTAAAGAATATTCTTCTCAGCAAAATCAATCTTTTTTGCTCTCAAATATTCCGGAAAGCTTAACGGAAAAACGGTGAAGCTTAAGGTTCTACCGCGCAGTTCCGTGGCTATCTCCTTACTTAAGAGTTTCGATGACGAACCAGTTATGATAAGCTTTAGGTTTTTATTCTGCGCGGTAACGCGCCGCGCCCACTTCGACCAGTTTTTCGCGTTTTGGATTTCGTCTATAAAAAGATAGACTCTCTTATTTAAATTTACCGTGAATAGCTCAAGATAAACTTCCCAGAGCAGGGTCAACTCTTCTCCTTTTAATGGATAAAGCCTTTCATCCTCTAAGTTTATATAGCCTATATTACCCAAAGGGAGAGCCTTCTTCAGTTCCTTCATAATCTGATAACAGAGATATGTTTTTCCAGCCCTGCGCGCGCCAATGATAGAGAGTATCTCGCCAGATTTAAGGAGCTGCCAGTCAAAATCCCGCTGGTAAAGGCTTGGGATCTCATACTCAGACCACTCCGTCAATACTTTTTTCAGCTTCTCTCTTGTTTCCATAATAACCTCCATAAAATACAATCTTATAGTGATATTGTATTATCGAAAATACAACTTGTCAAGGAAAATCCTCACTTCGTTCGGAAGCTTCACAAGAATAATTATTTTATTTCAATCATCTCACCGCAATTAGGACAATGCAAATAGCTTTGGCCGCCAGGATGATATTCTTTACCTCCGGGCTTAAATTGGTCAATATAGTCTTTAGGGATTTTAATCTGCCGGTTGCATTTCAAGCAAGAATAATTGATTATTTTCCCGGATTGGCCTTTGGCCTTCGGGTTTTTCTTCTTCCACCACATAATCTCTCCAATTTTCATCTCTAAAGATATCATAAACAACACCGTGTTTAGGGTGCCAGATTTCATAAAGAATAAGTTGTTCGCCACAGTTAGGACATTTAAGAGGGTCTATGCCAAAGAAGTTTATCAGTCTTTCTCTGTAGTTTGTGTGTGAAGGTGTACTTAGGAATGAGAGGAATTGTTGGGAGGCTGATCTTACGCGTTTGAATATCTTATCTATTATTTCTTTGGTTTTGTTAAATTTAGACCTTGCATATAGGCCATAGTGGCGTATGAGTTTTAGGCCTTTGGGCGGGATATGCTGGATAAGGGTTGCTATGAATTCATAGACGCTCACTTTGGTAAAGACTTTTCTGTCTGTAGGATGTTCTCTATACCAATATCTTACATATTTACCATCATAGTCTGTAATACGATATAAGGCTATTGGAGGGGATGTGACATATTTTATGAGATAGCCTATAATATCTGCCTTTCTTACCTTCTCCTTTTTGGCTCTGGCAATAAGGCCCGTGGAGTTTCTTCTTCGAAAGGCCTCGTCAATGAGCTTAATGGCTTCGGGGTCATAAGATAAGGCTTTCTTTAGGGCGGCCAGGAGTATATACATCCATTTTTTGCGGAGTATCTTATAATCAAAGTAATAGAACTTATGAAAGCGATTATTCTTATCAAGCCCGCCTTCTGTAACTAAAAGATGTAGGTGCGGATTCCAGGTAGATTTTCTTCCTGCGGTCTGGGTAACTGACATAATGCCTAACTCTATTCTCTTTCCCTTTAGGCAGACAGAGACAACTTCTTCTATCAGTTTTGCGCCACAGTCAGCAAGGAGTTTAAGTATATCTTTTGTGTGAAAATATCTCCAGAGAGAGCCTGGGACAGTCAGGATAATATGGCGGTGTTCAATCTTGGCAAATATAGTCTGTTTCATTTTGGCTACCCAGTTATCAACATAGACCTTAGAACATCTTAGACAGAATCTTGACTTACAGCTAAAGGCGACTCTTTTAATATAGCCGCATCTGCAGCGATATTCCGCATAACCATTTGAGAAGAGGCCACAACCTATCATCTTCTGAACATTGGCTTCAATGTCTTCATTCACAAGATGGGGATAAAAATGTTTAAACTGCTCCCAATGGTCGCGGAATATCTGAATAAGCCTGTTTTTGTAATAAACGGGACGTTCATCTACCAACATAGATATGTCCAATTATATCAATTTTGTGCTTAAAAAGGTATGTATAATTTCCTATACTATCAAGCAACCCTTGCCTTAAAGCTACTGCCAAGATTTCGCGAAACCTATCGCCCAATTTTTCAAAAATGCACCTTTAAAAAAAATAGTGGCCTTTTTACGGACATATTTTTCCTCATACAGTTTTTCAAATTCCTTAGTAACTTTCAAAATGATACCTTCTATAGATAGTGTCCCGGTAGATAAAATAAATATCTTCTCTTCTAAGTTATTCAAAGTTTTTTCTTTTTCTGGGTAACGGCTATTAATAAAAGTGGTTTCTTTAACATTTACAGGGTGAAAAAAAACTTTATTACCTTTCCTTTTGAGCTCAC